>NZ_DATNPA010000507.1:0-7828 GCF_036703385.1 Allocoleopsis sp.
TCTTAATAATTAAGCATTCTTTGTAATAGCCCTTAACTTGAGGAGATTTGGCATGAATGCAGTTGAACAAGCCAGAAGCTTAGAATTTACGACCAAAATTGCTGCGATCGTCAATTTGTTTAAGTCGGAGTTCCCCGATGCAAGAGCCGACTTGAAACCCTGGACAAATGACCCGGATACCCAAGAGCTAGTCGATCCAGATTCGATTGATATTGGCTTTCACTTACCCGGTTGGAGCAGAAAATTCCAATGCCGTAGCATCTTAGTTCAAATTCGGCTTTACAAAGACCCTTTAGATGATACCCGACGCGCCATAGGCATTGAAGCGGCGGGGTTTGATTATCGCGGCAAAGCATGGCGACTTTCCACGATTCAGGATTGGCAATTTGTGGGAGAGGGCGAGCCAGTACCGGAAATTCAGGAGAAGCTCAAGTACTTTTGCCGCGAAGCCATCAGTATTTTGTCACAAATTAGTAACACCTCATCTGAACATAAGGCAGACGGCACCGGAGCTCATACGAGGAGGCAGAAGGAATAAGAATTTTCATTCCTTCGCTGTGGGCGATCAGCTTCTCTGCGAGACGCTACGCAGTTTGCACTGGGCTGACGCTGACGCTATAGCCTTCGGCTTCACGCCCCGCTACGCTAACGTGCCGCTAGGCTAAAGCCTCGCTTTGCTAACGCTAACATGCCCGTAGGGCTGTACGCTGGTGCCAAAGGCGATCGCGCATGGTGTCTAATCGGATAATAGGAGTCAGGGGTCAAGGGAAAGAGAGTTTCATCCTTGGTCGTGCAATCTACTCGCATCGGGGTCGAACCTCAAAATAAAGTCAAATTGAAGTTGACCCCAGCACCAAAAACGAAGCCATTAAATTTGATGTATGGGTCGGAAGAATCACCAAAGCTATGTCCTCCATACAGGTAAGCTCGGCTATTGGGAGTCAGGGTATAACTTAGGCGGGCAAGGAGTTGGTGGTATTGGTCTTGCCGTTCCTGTTGGGTGAAGTCAGCAAAGGCAAACTGATAGTCGAGAGCCACTTCGAGCGGGGGGATGGGAGTGTACCCCAGCGACGCGCCTACAAAGTTAATCACCTGAGAGCGATCGCTGGGATTAGCCATACTCAGACGCAATTGATAGAAGGTATCTAGAGTTACCTGCTTGGCTAACACATCCCGTCGTCCCAGTTCTAGGTACAGGGAGTGATCATTGAGAAAGCGATCGCCACTATCCTGACTAAATAACTGTCGATTACTCCATCCCACTTCGCCATAAGTGCGACTCCCGATCTGCTGCCGAATTCCTAAGTTGAAATTCAATTGATCATAGTCATACTGAGCTTGCTCACTGTAACGAATTATATTTCCCCCCACCGAAGCCAACAGAGAAGTCTGGGGCCCTAGAGAGGGAGTGGCTAAAAGCGTCAGTCCTGCTCTGACCAAACCATCATCGATTGGGTCAATTCCTGAAAAGATGTTATTGCTTCTAAAATAGCCCACTCCCCCAAGTAGATAAACGGCTGGTTTAGAAGGAGTAGGCGGTGCGGGTAACTCCCGTAAGCGCAGCTTTCCTAGTTCTGGATCTTCACCACTAGCTGGCTGTTGTGACTCTGAACTATTTGCGCTGGGGGGCGGTTGCAGTTCCGAGGTGGGAAGATTTTCAGCTTCTACCACTATGTTGGAGGGCATAGGGCTGTACAGCGATTCTGACTGTGGAGTAAGCGGTTGCTGTGCGATCGAGCAAGCGATCGGGGATTGGGCTTGTGAAGACAGAGGGAGAGCATGAGCTTCCCTTGAGGCAGGAAATGAAGAGGTGAGTGAGGGAAGATTTCTTCCCTGTTCTATATTTGAATTGAGGAATTCTTCCCTGCTCACGAAAGCTCCGGCTTCCTGCTCACTAAAGCGTTGGTTCCGCTCTCCTACTCTTGCCTCTGGAGTGTTAACAGACACAGAAACAGACTGTGATGCACAAGAGGGAGGGGTACAATGCCCTTCCCCAATTTCTTCCAGTCCCCAATCCCCGTGAATTGTTGAAGGTGAGAACGTCTCCTTATTCAAGCTCCGGGCATCAGAGTGTCTTCTCACTAAAGCTTCAGGCGTCAGAGCGTCCTCTTCTCTTTCCACTTCCCCTTGTTGCAGCATCCTTTTGCCGTCTTCACCGACAGGTTGTGACCACTCCTGTGCCGCTTCTCCTGTCACGTCTGGTGGCAACACTTTTGGATGAGATGGGATAATCTCAGCGTCCTTAGAGGCGGCTGTGACCCCTACACTTCCCTTCTGGTCAGTGTTCGACACTGGAAGAGCCGCAGTTCCTACCTGAGAGGCAGACCAAGCGGGCTTAGTTAATGTCAGACCAACCCAGAAAACCAGACTTCCTAAAATTTCTAAGCGCGATTTTTGGGAATTTCGTTGAAAAAATCCATAAGGATGAGGTTGCAGTTGGGCAATTCGATGTTGGCAAGCAGTTTGGCGGCTCATAATTGAAGAAAATCTCTCTTCTCAGTATGTATTGCGGTAGATAACTAAGACTTCCTCAGAAAGATGGGCTGGCTCAGGGAACTAAATCTGTAAATCCACGGTCATTTGAGATAGATACACCTAAACTTCTATTCTGTTTACTGGGGAGCTGTCAGGGAGCATTAAAGATTGGGAAAGTATGAAGCTATATACGATGAAGTATGAAATTTAGGTGAAAGGGTTAGGAGATTAAACCCGATAAAGCTTTTCAACCTTTATTCTTAATAGTTGAGCATCTGTTCTATCTCCTATATCCTTTCCCTCAAAGAATAACCTGCTCAAATTGCTTCTGTGTCAATAGGTGGGTCTGCTGAGCCAAAAACTTGACATCTCTATTTACACTTGGTACTCTCCAATGCTGCGCAAAATTACTCTTTTACTAGCCTTAACCCTGTGGAGTTCTACTTCACTCCTTCTGCCAAAGGAAGCGAGCGCCCAGACCGCTTTAACTAGGGCAGTGATTGAGTCCCTCCGCAACCAAGTGCGATTGATTCCTAAAAATCAGTCGGCTCGACCCGCTCGCCCATCGGATGCCATGTCCCCTGGTGATGCGTTAGCGACGGCTAAGGCAGCAACGGCTCAGCTACGCTTCAATGACGGCTCTCTCGCCCGACTGGGAGAGCAGGCTGTATTCAGCTTTTCTCCTGGCACTCGTACCTTTGGGCTGTCCAATGGTACTGCACTGGTGTTAATTCCTCCAGGTCGGGGAACGACCCGCGTGCGTACCCCTAATGCAGCGGCAGGAATTCGGGGTTCAGCTCTGTTTGTCCGGTATATTCCCGAAACAGATACGACGATTGTAGGAGCGCTTACGAATAGCGGCATTGAAGTTTTTAATGAAGCTGCCTCTCAACGCCAGGAATTAAAAGCTGGCAATATGGCAGTCATTGTTAAAAATCGAATTGAGAAGGTATACGAATTTGACCTGAAGACGTTTTATCAAACCAGTGAGTTAGCCTCAGGATTAAATCTGACCAAGTCAGAATCGACGCCAAATTCAGATCAAGCGATCGCACAAGTGCAAGCTGAAACTTCTGAAGCGCTTCAAGCTCAGTCGCCGCTCACTGGTCAACGAGTCATCGAAAATCCGAGGTTTGTTCAGCTGGCGGCTAGTCCATCACAAGACTTTCCTCGCATTGGTCGCCCCATCACTGACGAGACTCCAACTTCTAGGCCGCCAAATCTTGACCTACCTGGGAACGCGAGCAGAAATGGTATAGATGTCAGGACACTGCTGGAAGGAGGGCAGATTCGAGACAATCAAGTATCTCCCCGAAATCCTAACCAGTTAGGTTCAGGCGGCACCTTCCCCGGTGGTGGCAGCACAGGCGGCACCTTCCCCGGTGGTGGCAATGCCAAGGGCCAAGTCAACCGTACAGTCAATAGCCCGACCATTACCCCAAGACTCACACCCTGATATTCCTCAAAAACGCAAGATGAAGGGTAAGGTAAAAAATCAAACTTTACCCTTTTGCGTTGGGTATGATTTTGTCACCCTATAGAAAAATCAGTAAAAGTAATATATAGATTAAGATACGTCTGAAAAAGCCTTATTGATGAAGAATTCCTAACCTGAGGACTGTAGGCGTTAATGCCAGCCCTTCAAGGTGTTAAAACAGAATAAAATCTGGAGAAAAAACGATGCAACCCATTCGACAAGGCGACGTAATTTTACTTTCTATAAAGCCAACTAATAGCACAGCCGCTCCGGAACACTTAGGGAAAAAGCTACCTCACTTGACGCTGGCAGAAGGAGAAGTAACCGGACACTCCCACCGGATTAGTGAGGGACAAGCTGAGCTGTACGAAAAAGATGGCACCCTCTATCTACGAGTCCTTTCAGAAATAGCAACATTGACTCACGAAGAACACAAAGCTATTCAAATTCCTCAAGGTAGCTGGATGGTGCGGATTCAGCGCGAATATGAGCCTGAGGGATGGAGATATGTCGCCGACTAAAATTACTCAGCTGACGCCCGAACACGAAGCTCTAATTCCCTCCATCCTAGAAAAGTGGACAAGGGTATCATGCTCAACAGAGCCGAGCGATCGCCAAAAAGCGGAAGCGGCTGTAAAAGCTGCCTATGCGGCGATGGGCAAACAAGAGCCTGTGATTCGCTGTTTCAGTAGTCCGAACGCCGCTAAGCTGGCTGTTTTTGAACAACAGCCAGCCCGACAGACGGCGCAGCAGTTGGGCGCACCTGTGCTGATGCCATTTTCCAGCCAACTTCAGGCTCAGATAGGGAAGCAACTGGAAGCAGAACTGTGGCATCAGCTGCAAATCCAACTGTCGAACCAACAGTTGCAGAATTTGTTTCAACTACGAGCTCTACTGATGTGGCAATCCCAGGAGCAGATTTCGGAGCGGCTGTTGGAACTATCAGGGCAGTTGCGAGAGCAATGGCTCAGACAACAGTGGGAGCAGCAGCAGGAGGAACTCAGAAAGCAACTCTTTCAAGCACCAGGAGGACAAGTGCTTGTGCAAATTGGGGATTCCCTGTGGCAAAACATTGGGGAACCTCTGTGGCAGCATTTAGCGAACCAACCGCTCGTGGAGTGGGGCCAACAGCAGTTGCAGCAGAACCCGTTCGTTCAGATGATGGATGTAGCGGGGTTTGCGTTTTATGGCCTGTTACTTCCGGGTTTAGAGGCTTCCTCTATTGCTCTAATTGACTTTTGTATTTCCGTCTTAAATTGCGAGTACGATGCAAAACAATGGGAAGCCTATCAGTCATTACTTTCCGAATGTGGCTGTATTTTCCCGTTTGAAAAGACTTGCATCATTTGCGATCGCCCCAGCAAACTTTCGTTCGACAACGAACATCGCCTCCACGCTGAAGGTGAACCCGCCATTGAGTTTGCCGATGGCTACTGTTTGTACTACTATCGCAGCGTCAGTTTGCCAGAAAAATATTGGGTTCACCCGCACCACTGGCAAGCGCGATGGCTTTTGGAAGAGCGCAATGCTGAACTGCGTCGTGTACTCATTCAGGGAATTGGCTACTCACGCATTTGCCAAGAATTGCAAGCAACTGAATTAGATTCTTGGCGGGAATACACGCTGTTAAAAATCGAGAGTGAGGTTGATGTCGAGCCAATGTATCTGCTAAAAATGACCTGCCCTAGTACGGCGTATATTCACGCGATGCGAGTACCGCCTACGATGCGATCGGCGCGTGAGGCCATAAGCTGGATGAATTGGGGAACCGATCCAGAGGAATTTTCTGTGGAAACCTGAAGTTAGAGCTGATTGATGAAGCCTTCTGGCAGCAAAACCAAAGCTCAAGTCTGGATGGGGGAGCATGGCAAAGTGCGATCGCGCTCCGATCAGCTTGCAACGGTTCAATGTGTATTCAGGGAGGGAGCGCTTACGTATTGGGGAGAGTTGACTTTTTTGGCATCGTAACTTTACCTCATGTAAAACTCAACCAATTAAACAACTCTGCTACAGACAATTCCCAATCGCCTAAAACACTCAGAATGGGTAAAGTATCCGTATTATATTTTACTTCTGGGAGCTGATTAGATTGAAATACACTGACGGATTCATCTTCCGGATCGATGAACCAACCTAGCTTTGTTCCATGCTTGAGGCAGAAGCTAATTTTTTTAATGACGCGATTGGGCGATTGGTCTGGGGAGAGAATTTCAATTGTCCAATCGGGAGTAATTAAAAATCGATTTTCAATCCTACCATTAGGACGTAACGGAATGCGTTGCCACTCAAAAACGGCGATATCTGGCACGACTGAACCACCCCCAAAGGTGCAGCGCAACTCAGTAAACGCATGAGCTAATTTCTGTGGTATGCCCACCTGGTTAATGGCGGCTGTTAAACGGGATTGTAAGGTGCTATGTTCTCCTTGTGGCATAGGTTTTTGGTAGATGTGACCGTCGATATATTCACTTGCTGGTTTAGTTTCCGGCAACTTTAGGAATTCTTCTAGAGAAAGCTTGGATTCAGACTGAATTGAAGACACCATCAGTAATTACCCCTTGAATAATCCAAGTGCACACCTGATATGGAAAGAGTGTTCCCTAGGAAAATACACTGATTTTAGGATAGAGGCGATCTGAAGAACTCTACACGAAGAGCGCGATCGCATGGAAAGCAGCTTGTATCGCCTCGCCTAAGACAGATGGTTGATTGTGGCTCCTAGGGCAGCCAAGATGTCTGCCTATCTATGAGTTTTCCCGGATTTCCATATCGTACTGTTGACACTGAAGACGTAGCTTTTGCTTGATGCGATCGCGCAGACTCTCTGGCGACATCACCACGCAATCTTCTCCATACTGCATCACTTCACGAAGAAACCAGAAGGTACTCGACACTCTTCTTACAACTCGCCGGACTCGTGATTGATCGGGTAGCCAGTCATTGGCACTATCTTCGGGTTTGGCTCGATAAGCAAATGCCAAACCTTTCAAGAGGTGCATTTCTACCTCAATTTGATCGAGACAGGGCAGCCACTGGCCCTCAACAGGTGTTACCGCCGCATCTTGAATACGGTCTAAACGCAAGCACCAGTTGTGACGCAGTTCGTCTATGTCCTGATTGCCTTCTGTTTCCTCGCACCAGCAATCAAGATACAGTCGTTTTTCGTGGGGAGTGACTTTGGCATGGCGGACAGTAAAGTTCCATAAACGTTCTGCTGCATCGTGGTAAGAAAGCTGAAATGGCTGGTGACGTAGGATGTATCGGTCAATCTCTAAACGCCAAGGTGGGGGCAGGTTTTCCAAGAAGCGTTCAATTTCTGCTCGTAGAGGTAAGGAGAGTTCGCTGCGTTCTAGCAGTAACTCAGCCACAATTCGAGCTTGTTCAATCTGTCCTATGTCAGTCAACGCATAAATTGATCGTTCTAGTGCTCGGATGCGTGTTTCTGACCAGTCGTTATTTGGGAACACTAAAAGTTGGCGACGTGCGATCGCTTCTACCAACTTGGAGATGTTGGGACGATCGCCCCACTTCATACCGAGTTCGAGTGCGATCGCTTCGAGTTCGGCTTTGTCGCGATCGGATATGGAGAGGGTGATGGACTGACCTTTTCGACTCATTTAATTTATACGGACAATTTATCCTTGTATTTCTTGGCAATCTCTATTTTGGGTGTCATGATGGGAATCAACAACAAGTTACGGACAGTTTTTAAGGGTATGTCCGATTATAGAATTACGCTGAAACCTGTTTATTCTTGCCCTGCTAAGGAACTACCTCTGCAAGTGAAGCTGCCAGAAAGTTGGTCGCTATCCTGGCATCAATTAGAAACTTGGAAAGCAATCCGCGACCCGAATATAGATGTTATTTTTAACACCG
>NZ_DATNPA010000508.1:0-8451 GCF_036703385.1 Allocoleopsis sp.
CCGCCAGGGGCAACTTCCGTTTAGGAGGAGAAAAAACTTTTACGGCTCCTGCTGATATACTCAAGCCAGTCATTTCTCGCATGGGTAAAGGAACATTTTGGTCAAATCTAAATTGGCCCTTTTGGAGTTGAGACCAGGCACCCACTGGCTGCAATACCTGAAGGAAAAATAGTTGTTTAAGTTGAGAGTTTCTTAAGATTCCCAAATTTTTCAAGTGCAAGCCGAGTGCTTTATGAGTAGGACACAACTGAGCTAGTTTAGAAGCTACACGAGAGCTGAGCCACTGGCGTTGATGAATCAGCTTCACTAAGCCTCGATTATCTAACTGCCTAGCTGCCGCTACAAGGCGACCTCGATACACCGAGATATAAAAAACTGGCACTGGCTTCGCTTTGCCTATCGGTTCCATAGAAAGCGTTAACAATCCTGTTTTTTTCCCTCTCTCAATCAACTGAAGAATTTCTATTAAGGGAAAGTCTGTTAAATAACCTGCAAGGGACATAATTTTTAATTAATAAAGATAAAAAAATTAAATTTAGAATATTTAAGCTATATACGTTACAGGCTTAAACTATTCTAGATGCCCCACTGATAAGTAAGGAATTTTAAAAAGGGTTAAGGAAATTCACTTAATAAAAGGTTAAAATTTTTGAAGTTCAGGATTCTCATTCTGGGGGTAGAATAAGCCTCACCCTTAAGACGGAGTTCTCTACTAGATCAAAAGAGGAATAGCTTCTTCCTGAATTTGATCGCATAACAATTCAGATGGGAGGTGCCAACGCCTTGAATCCAATAGTAAAGAAATGTAAAGCCAGGATGGATGAAGTATGAAAATCATCGATCGCACCAATGACTGGCTCGAAACTCACTGGGTAACTCCCGCCTATGCCGGTTGCCTGTTAGCAGGAATCGCGCTCAGTTTTTTTGGAGCTGCCACCAATACAATGGCAGGGTGGCTCTATGTACTCAGTGGTCTGATCTTTGCGCTGTTGGTGCTAGCGGCTGTCCTGCCAGCGCGATCGCTCAAGTTAATTCAGATACGCCGACGTGCGATCGCACCCGTAAGTGCAGGCGACGAACTCAGCATTGAATTAGAAATCGAAAATCAAGCCCCTAAGGGCAAAACCTTACTGCAAGTTCGGGACGTTTTACAATCCACACTAGGGGCACCGAAGCAAACCTCAGTAGAAGCGATCGCGCCTCAAAGCGTCCATCGTTGGGTTTACTACTATCCCACCCAAAAACGAGGTATCTATCGGTGGCACGAAGTGCAGCTCAGAACGGCAACACCTTTAGGATTATTTTGGTGTCGTCGCAGTTGGCAAGCGCCAGCCAGAGCAATTGTCTATCCTACTGTTTTACCGCTCACCCATTGTCCCTTAGTGGATGAAATGGGTAGAGAAGATAGTGCTCAATTTTATAGCGATCGCCGTTCTCACGGTGCCACAGAAGACCTGACCAGAGGACTGCGACCCTACCGGGTCGGCGACCCCATCCGCCTCATCCACTGGCGCACTAGCGCCCGTTACGGTGAACTACAGGTGCGTGAATTAGAGGTCTTCACTGGCTCTCAAGAAATTATTATCTGTTTGGATAGCTCGACAGCTTGGCGTCCCGACGACTTTGAGCAGGCCGTTATTGCGGCTGCGTCGATGTACTTCTATGCGATGCGTAGTCAGCTAAACGTGAAACTTTGGACGCCCAAGACAGGGTTAGTGCATGGCAATCAAGTGGTTTTAGAAGTCCTTGCTGAAACGACGGCTGGAGAAGAGGCTGAGATGGATGCTCCATCCAATCTGCCCTTGATTTGGCTCACTCAAAATCCCGCTAGTCTCGACACCTTGCCTATGGGTAGTCGCTCCATGCTGTGGCCTTCCGTTTCATCAGTCTCTGACTCGGCAATACCAGGGAAGCGTAGTCATTTAGGCGTTCTCATCAACCCCGCGCAACCTCTACAACTCCAGCTTCAGCAATCATTTAAATAGATCACCGATGCCTTAAGCTCCAATTGATAAATTTTGACCGATTTGAGTTGAATTTTTGCCTAGCTGGTTAAAGCGATTCCTAGGCTGCAAACTGATTGAGCGCTTGAGCAGGCAATGGATGCTATTTTTAGGATAACGAGTTTGACTTTTTTCTTCCGGTCTTTCAACCTTAATCGGTTCCCAACCTTGCTCTCTATAGCGGGTTAACTGATTATTTAAATGCTCTTCTATCTTTTCAACACCACCTGCTAAAGTCTGAACACTGGTGAGTCCATCTTGGGTGATAAGTAATCTGACATTATTCCAGGACATTTCCTGAGGACTACCAACGTTTACACAACCTTTTGAAGCGGTAAGGTTTAGAGACAAGTACTCAGAGTAGAACATGTTTATTCCTTCAATTTGCGTCTGTAAATATATGTTACTGGCTTAATCTAGCGCTCTCACTCCGCCAATACTCTGAAAGTGGGTACGCCATTTAGCTTAGATCGTTGATGCTATTTCTTGATTGAAAGAATAAATCTTTAGCCTTTTTTGAGAGAATTTTATCCTCTAACTAAAGGCGCTCTCTTCCAGAATTAGAGAGGCTTTATTCTCAATTCCGGCGCAAATGTGGCTAACAACTAGAGCGCATTATGAGAGTTAGCAATGCGGCAGTTCCTGCCAAAATTCTTTTATGATGGCTTCCCACTGTTTTGAATAGGGCGGTTGGTTACTAAAGACACTTAATACAATCCTTTGAGTTCTACCTTTAGTGTAGTAGTTGTGAATGATTACTGAAGCGGTGTGCAACTGAGCAGATTCAGAAAGCCTTTCAGCAACGTTTATTTTCAAAAGCTGCTCACCAGAAACCTTTGGATAGACTTGCCCCTGGACTGCTTGCAAATTAGGCCAATGATAACGAGCCTTTTCACCCAGATCATTGTTGAACTGATATATCTCAATGACTGCTCCAGTAATAAGACTAATTTGATAAGCTGCTGAATCCTCATGGTACGGGTTAGGCACAGGAGTTCCTCCCATCCAACGGTGAACACAAAGTAGATCGATCCGCAAGGTTTGCTGAGATAAATCACATAGTGAGTGAATGACTTCACCGGGTAGCCACACCGGATTCGATCGCATCAGCAGTTGACCATCCGTTATCGAATATGCCGAAATTGCGTCACTTTGCACTGCCCAAAGGATTTGATCGGTTACTCGTAACGGATAGCCAGATGCTTCAGATTGCCACTGGATTGCGCCAGAGGCTAATGATCGGCTTACAATCTTTCCCTCGAGCGATCGATAAAACAAGCTAGATTCTAGCGGATCAACTGCAATCTGATAGGGTAATGTTTGGGCAACGGTTTCTCTGGGTGCTGGGTGAAGAAAGGTTGTAGGAGGTTGAGGGGGTTGCTCCTCGACAGCAGGCTTGCCTCTGCTGATCGCTCTTCGCCAATCGTTCAGCCACTTCAACATTTTATCAGCTCCTGTTTATTGGATTAGCACGCCAGATTTTCTAAATGCTTTCAAGTGATAAGTTTAGTGGTTTAGCTCACCCTTTAGATTTCACAATCCGTAGTAACTAAAGCCAATGAAGCTTTCAGAAAAAGGGGCTGATAGAGGTTCAAATCGATGAGAACAGCGGTATATTGCTGAAACACCTGGCACAAATTCGATCGTATCCTTATCGTCCTTTACAATCAACTGATGTTCAATGACGATTCGCTCATTTTCGTTTTGCATTCTTTTTACAGTGAAAAAATGTTTTTCCTAAGTTCCGCCAGCTAACTATAGAAGTTTGAAAGCAATTGCATGAGCCTCAGCCTCAGCAACACTCAATGTTTTGAGAATGATTTTAGCGATTTGCTCAGGATGATCTGGCGGTGTATGTCCTTCCAGAATGCTACGCATTGCCATCAGCCCTGTTCCTAAAATCAGATCGATCGCTGCCTGTACGCTATCAACCTGAAAACGGTTCAGTCGGATACCTGCCTCCAAGTCCGTCATCACGCCTCTTTCTATCGTTTCACTCAGTGGGGCTGCTACTAATCCAATTCGGACAATGAACCATCCCCAAGTGGAATCTCGAATCGCTTGGTGCAGAAATTGGCGAATTGCGATCGCCATTCGTTCAGCAGGGTCATCAATGCCCACAGATTGTGCCCAAATCTTTTGATTCATCTCATCACTCAAGGATGCAGCAACAGCTTTAAGCACATCCTCTCGTGTTTGGAAATAGTTATAAAACGTTCCCCTGGCAACAGATGCTTCCGCAATGATGTCGTCAATCGTCACAGCATCCGCCTCTTTTCGAGCAAATACCCTATAGGCTGCCTCAATCAGACTCGCTCGTGTCCGTTCCCGTTTTTCTAAACCAATTGATGCTCGACGAGATGGCTTCATAGGGCGGTACAAAGAGAGTCATAGTCTTAATCGTACCTTAAGGTTGACACTTTCATCAAAATGACACTAACATCAAATTGACCTTAATGTCATTTTAACAGCTCAAGCAATATAGCCCTTCTCGATTGGATCAGGTACACTCTGACCTCTCTGGAAAACCTCTCTCCTTGTAGGAGAGAGGCTTTGATTCTTACTCCCCTTCCCGCACTTCGTGCCGCTAAGAAAGCTATCGCGAATCGCTTCGCTAACGCTAACGTAGGGAAGGGGTTGGGGGTTAGGTTATTCTGATGTACCTCATGCAACTGAGAACTGCTATAGCCACCAATCACACGGAACAGGAGTCTCAGTGATGCGTATCGCTATCATTGCTTCGGGAAGTCAAGGTGATGTTCAACCTTATGTGGCTTTAGGAAAGGGCTTACAACAAGCAGGTCACACTGTGCGCTTACTGTCCTATGAAAACTTTGAAAACCTGGCTACTTCACAGGGTTTGGAGTTTTGGGCTGTTCCAGGTAATGTGCAAGAAATTGTTGAAAGCAAAGAAATGCGCGAGCTTTTGGAGAAAGGGAATTTCCTCGCCATTACGTCGTACACAGCAAAAGAAGCCCAACGAGCAGCAATCCGTTGGGCGAAGGAAGGTTTAGTCGCCTGTCAGGAAATGGATTTGTTGCTGGTAGGCGCTGGAGGACTATACATTGGTCTTTCATTAGCAGAAAAGTTGGGGCTGCCACTACTTCAAGCCCATGTCTTTCCCTTTACGCCTACCACAGCATTTCCCGGTATCCTTTTTCCCCAGTCCTTAGCTAGACTCGGAGGTTGGTTTAATCGTTGGTCACATCATTTGACCCAACAGATCTTGTGGCAGGGAGTCCGAAGTGCTGATCAGGTGGCGCGACAAGAAGTCCTTGACTTACCTCCAACCCCATTTTTCGGCTCTTACAATTCCCCCCATCTCCATCGCTACCCAACACTCTATGGTTTCAGCCCATCTGTGATTCCCAAACCGTCTGATTGGAATAATACTCATGTCACTGGCTATTGGTTTTTAGATGCAGCACCTGATTGGAAGCCACCCTCAGCACTGATGGAGTTTCTAGAAGGGGGTTCACCTCCTGTATATATCGGGTTTGGGAGTATGGTCAGTCGGAATCCAGAAGAAACCGCCGATTTAGTGTTGCAAGCTCTGGAACGAACGCAACAACGTGCGATTATGCTCTCTGGCTGGAGTGGTTTGCGTAAAGATAATTTACCGAGTACCGTTTACTTGGTAGATTCCGTACCCCATTCCTGGCTTTTCCCGCGTGTCGCGGCTGTTGTGCATCACGGGGGTGCTGGAACAACCGCCGCCGGACTCAGGGCAGGCGTTCCTTCGATTATCATTCCCTTCTTTGGCGATCAGCCCTTTTGGGGACGGCGTGTAGCGGAATTAGGAGTTGGGCCGGAACCGATTCCACGCAAGCAACTAACCCTTGAACGACTGGCACAAGCGATTCAAACCGCTTTGACCGAGCAAACGATGCGTCAACGCGCAGCCAATCTGGGGGCGAAAATCCGAGCCGAAGATGGGATTGCAAACGTAGTTGCTGTCATAGAAGAAATTGAAAAACGTGGGACTACCTAATGCAGCTCGTGGAATTTTTGACTAAAAATGCGATCGCTCCTTTGGGTGCGGGGATGCGATCGCATTTTCTTCTATAAAGCTACTAAGCTATCAGCGCTGACTCAGAAACTAAGCAAAGGTTACTCGTGAGTTGTGCCATCGGGCATAATTGTGCCACTGAGCTTTGCCCCCTCAAGTTTTGCCCCATCCAAATTTGCATCTTTTAGGTTAGCTTTTTCTAGGTTTGCGCCACTCAAGTCTGCCCCGCGCAAGTCGGTTGAAGTGAGGTTTGCTTGACTTAAGTTTGCTGAACGAAGGTCAGATGCACAGAGGTTGGCGTTGCTCAAATTTCCCCCACTCAAGTTCAAATTGCTTAGGGATACACCAAGTAGATTTGAGTCAGATAGGTTAGTGCCGCTGAGGTTGGCAGATCTAAATTGTGCGTTTTTCAGATTAGCTTGCCTTAGGTCAGCTGCACTTAGGTTCGCATATGAAAGGTTTGCCTGAGTCAAGTTTGCTCCACATAAAGTTGCCGCTGTCAGGTTGGCACAGTTAAGATTTACCTCGCTCAAGTTGGCTTGTCTCAAATTCGTCTGAAGGAGTTTTGCGCTCTCCAAATTTGCCTTAGTGAGGTCAGCCCCACATAAGACTGCTTCACTCAGATCTGTACCACTTAAGTTAGCACCAGCTAATTTCGCACTGTGGAGTGAGGCATTCGGAGCAATCAAATAAGCACCAGCTTTAACAGGGTCAAAATCTATGGGAAAAATTGTTTTTCTAGTGCAAAGCGCTTGCTTAAGATTAGCTCCCTGAAGGTTTACCCCTTCGAGGTTGGCCTCGAATAAGTCTGCATTACTAAGATTGGCATGGCTTAAGTCTGCACTGTTTAGCTTCGCATCCCTCAAATTTGCCCCATTGAGATTTGCCTGTTTAAGGTTTGCCATCTCTAAGTTGGATTGATAAAATTTAGCTCTATTCAAATTCGCATCATCTAAGTTAGCTTCTCTGAGATTCGCATTGTGTAATTGAGCATTACTCAAATCAGCTCCCTTGAAGCTGGCACCCATCAGATTGAGTCGGCTCCAATTAACATTCCTCAGGTTAGCTCCATTCAGATTTGCTTTACTTAGATTGGCAGAATACAGAGATGAGCTATTCAGATTAGTTCCAGCTATGTTAACACCTGTGAAATCTCTTTCTCCCTTATTATACTGCTGCCAAAATTCTTCAGCATAGATAGGTGTATCCTCACTCCCTTCTTCATCCGCATAGATTCTTTTGAGCAGCCACATCATTCTCTCTAGCTTGAATTCCTCATCACTGAAAGCTGTAGAAAATTCCTCCTGTTGAGTAGCAGCAGTGTCCTCTTCTGGTTCAACTTCAACAACATCAGTATTCAATTCAACTTCAGCTGAGTGACTCAACTCTGATTCAACCTCAGTATTTACTTCAGCTTCAACTGATGTGGGAAGTATTACATCAGTTACTTGGGTAAGCATTCGGCTGTTGGTACTATCAGCCCCAGAATCTACTATAGCTATCGTGCTAAATGCTATTCCGTTAGTCGTTGTAATATCATTCAACCCTTGACTCGAAGCTAGTTGCTGCTCAAAGCGCTGTTGTAGGTTATTAAATTTCCCAAGCAGTTCATCTAACTGGCGTTTAACCCCTACCGCATACTTCGCCGTAATATTTTGCCGTTCCTCAAGCTGGTTAATTTTTGAAATTAGGGCTGCTAAATCCTGTTCCGAGTTATCCATATTCATATCTCGCTAAGTTGGCTACTAAGTAGGTTTTATGATTATTCGTAGGATGGGTAGAGCGTAAGCGAAACCCATCAAGACATTGCAAATATTGGGTTTTGTATCTCAACCCATCCTAGTTAATTTTTGAACATCTTTTTAAGGTCGAACAGGTTGTAGTTCAAAATTTTCCCAGCGGTAAATAACTGATATCCAGCAGAGATTGCCCCAAACGCCAGAAGAAAAGAAAGAAGAGTCATGGACTGCAAAACAATGCCACCGCTGAGAAAAGCCATCACAACGCCTACCGTAATTAAAATCCATCCCAGGTTACGATTGGCACGACCATAAGTTAAGGTCAGAACTCCGGCTATAACTAACAGAACAGAACCCATAGCTGGAAGATACAGAATTGTAAAAGTACCCAAAACAACGCTGTAACTCAAAAATGCAAGACCTCCAAGCATTAGAGCTAATCCAACAAGCTTGGTGAAAAGAGCCACATGCTCTTCTTCCTCTTCCGCCTTGCTGGTAACCGGAGGAGTGTTGTTTGAGAGTTGAAACAAAAAGGTTACTTGGTTTTCTTTGCCGAGGTCTATCTTGTCTCCTAGCTTCAGCTTATGCTGAGTTAGAGATTGCAACAGTGATTCATTGAGATAGGTTCCGTTAGCACTCCCCAAATCTTCAATAAAGTAAGTATTTCCCTGAACCAAGATATGGGCGTGAATTCTTGAAA
>NZ_DATNPA010000509.1:0-3358 GCF_036703385.1 Allocoleopsis sp.
GAATTGCCTAGGCGCGATCGCGAAGAACTCTGCTCCTATCTATTTAATGCTTACACGGAACGGATGTTTGACCGTCGGGGGGCTAATCGTTTCTACTCGAAAGAGCAAGCTAAGCAGTGGCTGATTTGGCTAGCTAAACGGATGGTTCAGGAATCGCAAACCGTGTTTTTAATTGAGCGGATGCAGCCGGATTCGTTGCTAACCCTGTATCAAAAATGGCTGTATGCGATCGGGCTGGGACTCATTGCTCTCTTTAGTAGTGGTATTAGTATTGGGTTAATTGTGGGGCTTCTGATTGGCTCATACTTGGGACTAATGGCTGGGTTAATGCTTGGGGTGAGTAGTGGAATAATTACCGGGGTAATTTTTGGGTGGATTAGTAATCAGATTAATCCAGTTGAAACCCTAAAATGGTCATGGGTAAAAGCAAAAGATCATCTGAGTATCGGGCTAGGCTTTGGGCTAATTGTAGGATTTCTTGATGTGCTAACCAGTGTGCTGTTTTATAGCCTGATGGTTGAGCCGAGTATGGATTTGATAATTGAAGGTTTAATAACTGGATTGAGGACTGCACTAAGTGCTAGTTTGATTTTTATCCTGTTGCGGGGATTAACAGGTTCCGGCATAGAAACAAGTACAGTACCTAATCAAGGGATTTGGCAGTCTACTAGATATGCGATCGCTTTGGCGATAATCAGCGCCTTGAGTCTAGCTGTGGGTTCTTGGTTAGTTGGTATCCCAATTCTTTGCGGGGTGATTATTGGGTTACTGTTTGGGCTGGTTGGAGCAGGAGAACCTTGGGTAAAACACTTCACGCTGCGTCTTATTCTGTACTCCAATGGTTATATACCTTGGAACTATGCGCATTTTCTTGACTATGCCACCCAGCTTATCTTTTTACAAAAAGTAGGCGGAGGCTATATTTTCATCCATCGCCTGCTTTTAGAGTATTTCGCTGGGTTGGCTCTTGATCCAACCCAGCGTTGATGGATGATCCAGCTTAATGAGCAGCGCCGGAACGTCTGCTCGTTCTACGTTCTAGAATTTCCTTGAGTATCAGCGTGACAACCGCTAACAGAGTGAGCAATACAGCAGCCGAGTAGGCAGCTTGAGTCTCATATTGCTTGTATGCCTCTTCTACAAACAGCGGTAGGGATTGAGTTTTACCGGTAATGTTGCCAGAGACAACCGCGATCGCACCGAATTCACCCATTGCTCGGGCATTCGTCAAAATCACACCATAGAGTAAGCCCCAGCGAATATTCGGTAGGGTGACGCGCCAGAAGATTTGCCAATCATTCGCCCCCAGAGTTCTGGCACATTCTTCTTGATCGAAACCAGCCTCATCCAAAACCGGAATCACTTCACGAGCCACAAAGGGCATAGTGATGAAGGCGGTTGCCAGTACCATTGCAGGGAAGGCAAAGACAATCTTTATATCGTGAGCTTCTAAAAACGGCCCAAACCAACCGTTCCGCCCATAGAGCAAGACAATCATCAACCCGGCCACCACTGGTGAGATGGAAAAAGGCAGGTCAATAATGCTCAGGATTAAAGCGCGTCCACGGAATTTTTTCCGAGCGAGTACCCAAGCCGCACATAAACCAAACACCGTATTTAACGGGACGGTAATTAGCGCCAAATACAGCGTAAGCTGCGCCGCATGGAGAAAGCTAGGCTTCGTCATCTGCACTAAAAACGTCCCAAAGCCCTTGCTAAACGCTTGCACGAACACATTGATTGCCGGGATTAACAGAATGAAGCTCAGGTAGGTGATTACTACCCCGATCAGCACTGCCGGAACCCAGTTCTTTTCCTTGGTTGAGGAAACGTCCTTCCCAGGAGGCGTATCGTGGTGCAACGAGGGTTCTAAATTATGCATAACGTCTTCCCCAAGCTTGCAAAAGGTTAATAGCCAAAAGGATGAACAGCGAAATCACCAATAACACCGTGCCAATTACGGTAGCTCCCGAATAGTCGTACTGTTCCAAGCGTTGGAAAACCAAGACCGGTGCGATTAAATCTTTATACGGGATGTTAGCAGCCACAATTACGATCGAGCCATACTCCCCAACCGCTCGTGCAAATCCCAGGGCGACACCCGTCAAGATGGATGGAATTAAGGGGGGTAAAATCACTCGCCAAAACGTCTGCCATTGAGAAGCCCCCAAAGCCCAAGCCGCTTCCTCAATTTCTCTTTCCATTTCTGTAAGCACCGGCTGCACTGTCCGCACCACAAAGGGCAGCGAAATAAATAGCATCGCTACCCACACGCCCAAGCGAGTGAAGGAAACCTTTATCCCAAAGGGAGCCAAGAGGGAACCAATCCAGCCATTATCGCTGTAAACCGTTGCCAGTGTTAAACCAGCAACAGCTGTAGGCAAAGCAAAGGGCAAATCGATCACGGCATCGATAATCTTTTTGAATGGAAACTTATAGCGAACCAAAACCCAGGCAATCAGGGTACCAAACACGCCATTGACAGCACCTGCCAGCAAGGCCGTGACAAAGGTAACATCATAAGTAGATAGAGCAACCTCGCTCGTTGCAATCCTCCAGAAATTAATCGGCCCTTCAGTGCTCGCTTTCAGGAGCATTGCCAGTGTGGGCACAAATAACATCAGGGTGAGATACCCTATCGTGATTCCCCAAGGCCAAGAAAATTTGCTCAGTAAGTTATTTGAATTTTTCCAAGCCAGGGTGCGTTGGGAGGGAGAAGATATAGCCATTGTTGGTCATTGGTTGTTGGTTATGCGTTATTAGTTGTTGATTATTAGCTGACTAACAACCAACAACTAACCACTAATCAGTAACAATCAGAACTGATTTTTACTTGCCTGCTTGAATTTTGTCGAAGACAGCGCCGTCATCAAAGAATTGCTTTTGGATCTTGTCCCATCCCCCTAAATCCTTAACAGTAAAGAGGGTTTTGATTTTGGGGAATTGGCTTTCCACTTCTTTTTCGACAGTGGGGTCAACGGGACGAAACCCTGCCTTGGCAAATTCTCGTTGTGCTTCTGGGGTATATAGGTATTTCACAAAGGCTTCGGCAATTTCACGAGTCCCGTGTTTATCCACATTTTTGTCTACAACTGCTACGGGATTATCAATTGAAATATTGACATCAGGCACAACATAGGGTAGTTTTTCGCCTTGCTGTTTTGCCAGAATCATCTCGTTTTCGTAGTTGATTAAGGCATCGCCTTGACCTTGCTTAAAGAAGACATCGGTGGCTTCACGCGCATCTTTTGGCAGCACGGGGACGTTCTTAAAGACTTGTTTCGTGAAGTCCAATGCTTTATTGTCATCCCCACCTGTTTTTGTCACAGCACCCCAGAACGCCAAAAAGTTCCAGCGT
>NZ_DATNPA010000510.1:0-15072 GCF_036703385.1 Allocoleopsis sp.
GGTCTGACTGATCCGCCGAAAAAGTTTGAGAACACCTATAGCAAACTGAAAAATGTACAACGGGAACTGGATGCGATCAACGAAGCCCAAATCCCCGTTAAGTTTATCCTCGACCAGGCATTTACTAGGAAAAATTTCCAGCAAGCGATGAATTCAAACAGTTACCAGGTTGTTCACCTAGCAACTCACGGTCAGTTTGGGGCGACGCGGGAGAGGACTTATTTACTGGCTGCTGATGACGCGATTTACGTAGACCAGTTGAGTGAGTTGTTCCGCACACGCGGACAACGTCGGGAAGACGCCGTAGAACTATTGGTTCTCAGTGCTTGTAAGACAGCAAGCGGAAACGATCGCGCCGTTTTGGGGATTGCCGGAACAGCCGTACAGGCCGGTGCACGCAGCGTGATTGCGGGTTTGTGGAGTCTGGCTGATGACTCCAGCGTGCTATTTGCCCAAGAACTTTATAAAAATTTGGGCAAACCCGGAATCAGCAGAGCCGAAGCTCTGCGTCTAACCCAGGTAGCGTTTCTCAAAGACCCGAATAAATATTCGCACCCCCGCTTTTGGGCACCTTATGTTTTGGTAGGCAGTTGGTTGTAATCCTGCGTGAATTAGAGGCTTTATTTAATTAGCAGGAAAGCAGCGATTAATCCATTAGTAAAACTTTTAACCCACCGAATCATTCCGGTTGAGGTCGGTTTTTGATTGTCTTATCTAATTAAGACGATTCACTTGACCTATGCAAACGACACTTTACCCTGTTGGCAATTTTGCCGTGCCCGTTTTTGAATACGGCAAGGACGATGTCTGGATACCACTCACCCAGCTAGACACCGTGATTAATGTCCCACGCTGGCGTCTGTATCGTGCCCTCTCTAGAGCCGATATCCCAACGTATCTTACTGGCATCCGTGAAAGTCAAAAAGTCATCCACTGGTCAACTTTACCTCTATTGTTGATAGCTGTTAACCAAGCCTTGCCTTACGTTTCGGGTGCGGCGGCTCTACTTTCAACGCTCCAAAGGCAAGCCGCTTGAATACAGCCACTGAACACAATTCCTGTTTGTATAAGACCGGATGGGCATAAGTCCAAACGGCAGTTGCGAAAAACCAGCAATGGAAGCAAGCAGAAACCCAGATTGTGAAGTTTGGGAATCCCCGTCGTTCTCTGGCGGGGAGAATGTCAACGCTGTCCACTGTCTTGCTCGGGTAAGCTACTCCCGGCTGAAGGAATTGCACCGGCATCAGGTTTATCAGTAGGTAAGGCAGCATTGTTGGTAGTACCGCTACCCGTTGTTGAGGGTGGAGTACCCGCCGCAGTGGGAGTTTCAATAGTCAGATTACTTGCAATATTCGCCTGATTTTGGGGATTTCTGCCGCCTGGAGAGGGCATCCACCATGCCAGTATGGATGTGACACCGCCCCAATAGATGGCATCATTTTTGCCATCCTTTGCACCTATAGCCAGCTGATTGATACAAAAACTTAAGACGATTGCACTAAAAGCCACCTGCACAATAAACCGAAACAAATCTGGATGTTGCACACAAAACAAGGCAAATGACCCGACTCTTGTGGTTGTAAACATGGATTGGCCTCGTTTTACCTCAGGTATAGTCGTAGATGAGGGAACAGATGAACTAGCCGAAGGGGGTGTGGAAGAAGATGTACTGACCATAGTAGTAACCCTCAACAAGATAATTGACAAAATAGGAGAGTGGGTATGCGGATAAGGTTGGTGATAGCTGGGCAGGCATGGAGGCACTGCCCCTACTAAAAATCCTTGTTTCGGCGATTACTGGATTGGCACTCTAGGTTTACGCTATCCCTTAATTGTTACCGCTCTCAGGACGCAGTTCACTAACTGGAGCCGTGGCAAACTCTTGTAGATCGAACAACTTTACAAGTTCACCCCATGCGTTTGCATCTTTAGTCCGATTGCTGGCAAGCCCAGTCACGTACTCAAACCATAAACCATTTTCTTTATAAACCAGGTACTGCTGTTGGGGGGGCGTAGCTTTGAGCCGACTGTTCAGTTGGGTACTCGCTGGAATCCTAGTCAGCCAACCCGTGACGCTTGGGTTCGCTGACGGTTGGTTTGGATCACAGATAATGGAAAACCTCCAATAGTAGTCCTTGCCAACTTCTAACGGTTTTTCTGTGGAGGGGAGGGTGAACTTGACAATGCCTGCTTGATCAGGTAATGCAAGCTGGAGCGGTTGTGTCAGCACTGGGTTACCCGTATCATCCTGCAACTCAAATTGTACAGATGTAACCTTGATGTCGGAGGCCTCACTTTGAGGCGCATTCTGACCAAAGGGTACATAAAACCAGAAGGTTGGATTAGCTTGGGTTGTATGCCCTGGGTCTTTTTCAGGATTCAGCGCCTTGAGATTCTTTGTGCCAGCGGGACACTCCCCACGTACAGCGCCACTGCTGGATGTGTTACCCGCATTGAGAGGACGTTTGGCAAGTTGTTGCACAGCCGAGCGCTGACTGGACTGAGCTTGGGCTTTTTGGCTCGCTAAGGGCAAAAGTGCCATCGTTGGCACTAACGCAGCCATCGTTCCGAAAACAAGAGCTTTTTGAATGAGTGAACCTGTTAATACCATGAGTTGTGAACCTCTTAATAGTGTTTCCAGATTAGAATTTACGCAACTGTCATAAAATCTAGTTTTTTGTTTGTAGTCAGGGCTTTCGTCGAACCCAATGAGGATTTTAGTCCTCACTACTAACTGAAAATAATATGCGCATTGCGTAAGCTCTCAAGATCAAGTGCTAACAGTTAAGTTTGTCGGTCGTCCGTGGCAACTGAACCACGGAGTGCTGATACGTGACTACTTTCGTAAGTAGTAATTCAGACAAGCCACTCCGGCACCTGTGCCTATGAGGGCAATCAGTGCAGGAGCTAATGGCAGCCATCCACCGGGGAAGGCGAGGACGAAATAGCAGATGCCGTAAAGAGTGACAACCGAAGCCACACCCGCGATCGCTAAAAATTTCGGTTGCCGAAACCACCAGACGACAAAACCACCAACCACCGACCAGCCAAAAATCCAGAGCGTTTCCGACCACATGGGCATCCACCAAATCAAGGGACGCCCATCAAGGGTGGCACTCAAGAGCTGGCTAATCATCTGCGCGTGCAATACCACTCCTGAAACCTCACCATAAGGTGTATTCCAGTAGTCGGCTTGACGCTCTGCTTTATCCACCATGCCAATCAACACGATGCGATCGCGGATTAACTGTGCAGGAACGCGATTTTCCAACACATCCTTGAGACTGACGATTGGCACGAACTTTTCTGGATCACCCTGATGAATGCGATAGTTGAGCATCGCTTGGTAGCCGCCCAACTGATCACCCCGATCTCGGTAGCCACTGCCATTACCTGACGATGGTGCCCACAAGGGCGGAATCACCGTTTTGCCAAACTGCATGTGGCGCACGAAGTCTTCTTCCTTCGGGTCGAAGGGAGAGGAGTAAGCTATACCTTTCCCTTCCAGGTATTTTTGTGCCAGTACCAGGCTGAAGGCATTCATTGTCTGGCAATAATCCGGATCTGCCCCTGCCATCAGGTAATGGCGACGCAAAAACTTCCCTCCATCATCTTGCAGATTAGCAAAGCCGACCCGCTCTATCGGTACGTTTGTCGGGGCTTTGTTTCCTTTGAGCTTTTGACCCCGATCATTCGTGGCACTGCCTTTGCAAATGGCTACCAAGTTGGTGGTGTCTTTAAAGGTTTGGGTGAGTTCTGGTAACGAACTCAAGTCCCGGATAAAATCTAAGCCAATTAAGCGAGGTTGATGACGGTTAAGGGCTTTGAGCGTATCCGATAGCGCCAAATCCGGCACAGTGCCTCGACCCAAGCGATAGCGATCGCTGCGATCGATCATCTCCGCACTGTCTACATCAACACCGACAATTACAAGCCGATCATCCTTCGTTTCATTCGGACGCAACCGGAGCAGATGGTCGTAGGCAGCTAGTTCAACCGGTTGCATCAGCCCAAAAAAGCGTCCAGCAAACACTAAGGCCGAGACAGCCAAACCAGTCAGCATCACCGTGCGCCGCTTCACCCGCCGATAGGGGAGTTCTCGACTCGTAGCCAAATATTCTAACTGAAGGTCGGTGGGAGTTGGTTCTGTATTGACCGATTGTGTCAGCCACTGCTGGGAGGCAACCAAATCTTTCCCCCGCAACAAGAAGCTATCGTCACGTCCGTGCTGGTCCCACTCCTTTGCTTTGAGCAACAAACGGGTGTGAGTTCTCAGATACTCTGGGTCTGTATCCAGGGTTCTCGTGAGTTCCCCAAAGTTGGTGAGAAAGTCCCCTCCATGCTTCCGGAAATCCACCCACTGCACTTTCGCTAAACCGGGGTGAAGTGTAGCCGCATCGACCTCCCGGTATAAAACAGTAACAATACGCTTATGCTGGGTCATCGCATACTCCACCTGCGCCGCACAGTTGGGCGAATGGATAGAATTCGGGGAAATAATAAATAAAAAATTGTTAGCATATTCAATTCCCCGGTGAATTTCCTGCTGAAAGTCAACCCCAGAGGCGATACTTTCCTGCTCAAACCAGGTCGTCTTGCCTTGAATTTGCAGAGTCTCGTTCAGCTTGCGGGCAAAGTCAGAATCCGTACCGGAGTAGGCAATAAATACGTCTAGGGAAGCATCTGGCGGTTGTTTGAGGCTTTCGGCGATGAATTCCTCTTGCAGGGGTGTGGAGGAATGCTTGGTTTTCTGTTTCGCCACTTTCAACCACGCCTCAGCTTGGCGAAGATTGTAACCCCGCAATAAAATGCTGGGATTGCGCTTTTGTCGCTCCCACTTGAGCGCCTTAGCTAGTACGATTTTATGCTGTTCATGGTAAGCGGCGTCTTCATGCAGTACCTTAATTAACTTAGCAATAGCATCGTGATATTGTGCCTCTTGCTCCGCGTCTGCGATCGTGATGAACTGTATGGCACTCAGTTCAGGCGGAACTTGCTCAAGCTCAACCTCTTGAATCAGTACAGGAATAATCCGCTTGTTGTGCGTCCTAGCGTGGGTCAGTTCCATTTGACAGTATTGGGATGCCAGAGACGCTGGAGACATGAGGAAAACCACATTATCGGCTTCCTCAAGGCCCCGATAAATGGCTTCCACAAAATCCGTCCCAGTATTAATGTCTGTTAAGTTCGTCCAGACGGTGAAGCATTCACGCCTCAAGCTGTTCGCCACTTTTTCCATGAACGCCCTCTCCTTTTCCGAGTAGGAGAGAAACACATCAGTCATTAGGTTATTGGCGTTCTTGGTACTTTCACCAATAAATGCACAGTGCAAGTCGGTCGGTTCGCAAGGAGGTTGCTCATCCTTAAACCTGATTTTCAGCCAGTTTTCTGCCTGTATCCGTTCTTCTCCCGTTAACAGGTAAGGCGACTGTTTCTGATTCCGTTCCCACTCCAATGATTTGGCTAAAAAGTAGGTGTGCTGTTGTACATAGTCTCGATGACGAGCAAATATCTCTAGCAGTCCAGCAAAGGATTTCTCAAAATCATCAATCCCTTCCCGGAAGTAAACCCAGTTGATTTTGCCAATCACAGGGTGCATATTGGGGAAACTGGAGTGTAAACCCTTGGATTTGTACGTTTCCCACTCATTCAGATCGCGACCAGGGTTGCGTTGCTGCCAAATTTCTTCTGTAATTTGCTCGACGTGCAGCAGTGGAATAATTCGTTTGTTGCGCTGGAGGGCTAGCTCAATTTCTTTGCGGCAATAGGGCGAGTTGATGGAGTGGGGGGCGATCAAAAATAGAAAGTTATCGGCTTTCTCAATGCCGTCATCAATTTGGTTCTGGTAATCTACCCCCAAGGGAATATCGTTTTGATCAAACCAAACCTTTAGCCCTTCTTTCAGGAGTCGGTCATAGAGCTTCGTTGCGAAGGCTTTGCTATCTGCTCGTCCGTATGAAATAAATGCATTGTTAAAGCTATTGATTTTCCCTAACACTTCTAAGCTACTAGCCACACATAACCTCAACTATGTCAAGCTTTTTTAAGCCAACGCCAGGAGCAGACGATCGCTACTCGATTGCTTCCTTCTTTATACTTTATCTATTCCTTTAGATAGTTGTGTGAAGACTATATGTGCGCTATAGTCTACAAACCTTGGTGGCTAGAGAAGAAACGCCGTTAACCGAGGATGTTCCCAAATCCGCCTCGATAACCCCTTATAGAAAACGCCTTATATCCCACATCTAAAGAAGTGGGATATAAGGCGGGTCGCCGTAGGTACGGAGGCGACCAAGAGATTTAACAGCGAAGACAAAAAACTTAATTGCACCATTATGTCGAGCGTAGTAACATAATAACGTGGTGATTTGGTCGAGCCATGATAATTTACGAGTTCAAAGTGAAAGGGAAAGATGCTCAGTATCGAGCAATAGATGAGGCTATTCTTACCTCACAATTTATCCAAAACAAGTGTTTACGCTACTGGATGGATAACGAGAAAGTGGGCAGATATGACCTCAATAAGTATTGCGCTGTACTAGCCGCAGAATTTCCCTTTGCTGACGAACTTAATTCTATGGCAAGACAGGCGGCGGCAGAACGAGCTTGGAGCGCAATTGCTCGGTTCTATGACAATTGCAAAAGGAAGATTAAGGGTAAAAAAGGCTACCCGAAATTCAAAAAGCATTGTCGCTCAGTTGAGTACAAAACTAGTGGCTGGAAGCTTTCGCTAAACAGGAAGGCTATCTCCTTCAACGACAAGAAAGGGATAGGAACTCTTAAACTCAAGGGAACCTATGACCTTAACTTCTATGACATCAAACAGATTAAGCGAGTTCGATTAGTCCGTAGGGCTGATGGATACTACGCTCAATTTGCTGTTGATGTCAAAGTCAGAATAGAGACGGAGCCAACCAGACATATCGTTGGATTAGATCTGGGGTTGAAGTATTTCCTAGCAGATAGCGATGGAAATACTATAGGGTCTCCTCAGTTCTACAGAAAGTCAGAGTGTCAACTCAACAGAGCGAATCGCAAGAAGTCCAAGAAGTTCAAGAAGAGTGCTAAACCGCAGTCCAAGAATTACCACAAAGCTAGGAATCGATATGCTCGAAAGCATTTAAGAGTAAGCAGGCAGCGAAAAGAGTACTGCAAGCGAGTTGCATACTCCGTGATTCAGTCTAACGACCTGATAGCCTATGAAGACTTAAATGTGCAAGGGCTGGTAAAAAATCGACATCTAGCTAAATCTATCAGCGATGCAGGATGGTCAACATTTCGTAAATGGCTGGAGTATTTTGGCTTTAAGTACGGGAAGCAAACTATTGCTGTTGCTCCCCATAATACGAGTCAAAACTGTTCTAGCTGTGGCAAGAGGGTCAAGAAATCTCTATCAACCAGAACTCATGTGTGCCCGCATTGCGGGTTTGTGGAAGATAGGGACGTAAATGCTGCTATCAATATCCTGAAATTAGCACTCAGTACCGTGGGGCACACGGGAACCTACGCTTGGGGAGATTTGCCCTCTTGGGCAGTTGGAGCAATCCTGCTGTCTAACGGCGAGTCTGTGAACCAAGAATCCCACTCGCTGTCTTCGGTGGGAGTGTCAATGTCTTAATTTTTGCCTCTCCAGACTTATAAAAGTGCGTTATTCGATAAAATCATGGCGATCGCTAAACGCACCGCTTGCCCCACGACTGAAAAACGCGCTGCCTCCGAAGTCGCTGCTTCCCAGCGTAACAATTGCTTCTGGAAGATTTCATCCGTTTCGGCTCGCTTCATAATCACTTTGCCAATCACTTCCTTTTGAATTTCTTCAGTCGAAATATTCTGTTGTTGTAAAAACTCCAGCAGTCGCTCTACACTGTCCACACACTGCTCTGGTGCCTGGGACATGATAATCCGTTGAATCTGGGTGACCACCTCTTGGTATAACTGCCGTTTGCGATGGGTTGGTGATAAGGAAGGAAGGGGTGGCGCTGGTAATGGGGGTAGCTGTTCGACCTTTAAATTCTGAGCCTCTTTGATGTCCAGTAAGTCCAGAAGGAGTTGGCGTCGAGTTACAAAACGCTCTAACATGTCTGGATAGAGTTGCACAATCCGCTGACTGATGAGCTTTGTATTAACCAACCGATTGACGGACAAGCGTAGCAGGTATTGCCCAGATCTGGCTTCATAGGATTTGAGAGTTAGTTGGAGATTAGGGGACTCTAATTCCACCTGTGTTAGCGTAAAAACGAGCGCCTCCCAGTTAGGAGGCCCCATCAACGGTACGGTTACGGTTAACTGATCTTCGGCGTTTTTGCGGTTCAGTGCCCCCGGCGGCAAATCCCCCTTGCTCGGATAGCGATCGCTTGGGCTTTTGGTAGAGTAGTCAAACCCGGTAAAGACATATCGACACTCAACATTCGATAGATCCACCTCCTCAAGGTGCCACTGATAAATGCAACAGCCTGTCATTTCTGTGCGATCAAGCTTAGTCCGAATTAAATAACTCTCCAAAAGATAGGCACTATTCAGATTCGCCTCACTTAAGATGGCATCCTTCAGGTAAGCACCACTTAAGTCAGCACGCCGCAAATCAGCCCCCCGTAGATTCGCTTCACTCAGGTCGGTGTGCAATAAATAAACATCTTGAAGAACCGCACGCAGCAAAACCGCTTTTCGTAAACTCGCTTTGAGTAAATAAGCACCCGTGAGATTAGCCCGACTCAAGTCCACATGTTCACAATTCGCCTCACTTATATCCGCACCGCTCAGAATCGCTCGATGCAAGTCTGCATTGCTGAGATTGGCGGCTCTCAGGTAGGCTGTATTGAGATTCGCTTCTGTCAAATTAGCGCCAACTAAAATCGCTTCTCGTAAATTCGCCTGTTCTAAATTAGATTCTCGTAGATTCGCACCGGTGAGATTCGCACCGATTAAGTTGGTGCACCGGAGATTGGCTTCCATCAACTCCGCGCCAACAAGCCGAGCATTGTTGAGTTTAGCGTTCTCCAGATTAATTTGATCTAAGTGAGTGCCTTGTAAATCAGCCCCACTCAAATCACAGCCACTTAAATCAGCCCAATTTAAGTCAGCTTCTCGGAGATTGGCCAAGCGGAGGTCAACTTTACTAAGCTTGGCTCGACTCAACGTGGCCTGGGTAAAATTAGCATTTTGCAGAGTGGCGCTGTGTAGATTCGCCTGATGCAGGTTTGCCCCAGTGAAATTGGCGTGGCTTAAACTAGCCCAACTCAGATTTGCACCACTGAGATTCGCACCTGTCAAGTTAATCTTGCGGAGGTTCACCCCCGTTAGGTTTGCCCCACTCAGGTCAATATGGGCAAAGTCACGTTCTCCTTGTCGGTATCGGTCGAGAAAGTTTTGTACTTGCATGAAGGCCGTTCGGACAGGGTGAGATGCTAGGCCAAAAGTTAAGCGTCGGGCATCGGAGATAGAAGGATATTACAGTACCCAGTCCGTAGGGGAAATCCAAAGGCTGAGCAAAGTCCGCCGCTAACTAGAAGACTGCTAATCAATGTGCCCTCTGAACTCGACTCGATGCTTTGCCTCAGTCTACCGAGATTCCTACCGTGAAACAGTACTGGTGATCACCCGGAGTGGGGAAGTTGTTGGTTAGGGTAGCCAGCGAGGATGGAATCCTGGTAACAACTGTTCGGGTTTCAACTGAGGTGGGGGGGTTGAGGATGTGGCATCCACTAAGGGTAGCATCCACAGAAAACCCGTAGCGATCGCTTGCCCATCACCTGACCTCAAGGTATCGGTTGCTGTGGGGGGGCGGGTACCGATCTGATCAAACAGTAAAGCTAAGCCATCTGGAGATAAACTCATCTGAATATCCTGTTGATTGGGTAAGACAACCAATGGCCTCACCTGGGACTGCTTACTGTTTGGGTCTGGTTTTAGGTTAATCGCAGCAAAGAACGGTTCTTCTTGGTAGACTTCCCCTTTAATCAGTTGAGTCAGGAGGCAGTAGAGCGTGTCGCGTTTGGGCGCAAATTCGCATCGTTGGATCGAACCTGTGGTGCGCAGTAATTCTTTCTGAGTGCCTTGGTTGGTGACCAAATAGAGCGATCGCGTGTAATCTGTATTAAATTTCACCATCGCTGCCGCCGAACCCTCTTGGGAAAAGCTCAGAAGGATGCCGAACTTGGGCAGAAAGTCCAAAGGCTTTTCCCCTGGTTTCAAGGACAACATCGCTATGCCCTGTCCCTGAGCGACGGCTAAGGAGGTACTGTCTGGGTGGATCGTAAAATCACCACCGGGCTGAGTTTCCAAACGCCGTGGCTTAGCGTCTGGTTGGATAATCCACAGACCGAAATCGGCGGGCTTGCGCCGATTCAATCGTTGGACGACAATAGTCTTGCCATCAGCAGACAAGTCAAATTTCAAATTTTGGTAGTCTTTACTGTCTAAAACTAAATCCAGCCGCCCTTCAGGTTCTGGCTCATTGGATGACCCATCTTCAGATTGAAACGATAGTCCTGTGCTAACCGTGTATAACTGTTGGTTGAGCAAACCCTTTTCCTGATGCTTGCGATCGCTAGCAGAAAACAAAATTCGCTCACCCCCTGGGTAGGGTTTAAACTCCATGACCACTAGGTCGGCAGGTGTTAGGATGCTTTTTTTCTGAGCCGTGAGGTTGTAAAGAATTAACCTCCCCTGCTCTTTTTCTTCCACACCGATATAAGCAAAGGCGCGATCGCGAGTGCGAAAGGCAGCCGTAAATGGCTCTATCTGCTTTCCTTCGTTCTTTCTGGCAGAAATTTGGTCTCTCGCTCCCTTGAGTTCGACTTGATACTTGCTACCATAGGGCACGGGAAATTTTGGGGTATAGGCCATGCGACGCCCAGCCCAGCTAACTTGGCCCGGAATCGGTGGCTCGATTTTGAGGTTGGCTTCCACACTATCGTGGTTCATCGGACGACTAAAGGTCAGGATAAAGGCGGTATCCTCTACACTGACTTGTTTATCCTTCCAACTAAAATCGCGTACTTTAGGAGAAGTGCGATCGCCACTCAACAGTAAAATGCCGATCAGGAGACTCAGCACTACCATTAAACCCAAAGCGGCACGGTCAATGGGTTCGAGGAATTTTTTCGGAGTTATAGTTTGGCCTGACATAATGGAAGAGCAGATTCTAAGGACTCGCGCAAGATCTAGCCAACAGAGCCGAGCAAGTAGCGTTGTTTATGGTATTATATTCGCCGCTTGCTGTGTGTCTAAGGAACGTTACGAGATGCAATGATGCGGCATTCTCCCTTGGGTCTTTAGCTCTCTTGGCCTCGCCTAAGGCACTCTCTTTTAGAGTAGCGGTTCCTTCCCGCGCTATGTTAAGCCATTAGAGTACGCACCACGTCACGCTGCACTAGACCTAAAAGAGAACTATTTTTGCCCTATAGTTTGACCCTCTTTAGCCAGGATTCCTGACCTAACACCATTCAGCCGGATCATTTCTTTTAGCAAATCCTGCTTTCATCTCAGGCTTGTACTCGTAGGATGAAAGCGGGCAAAAAAAGACACTCTTTGGTGTTTGTTTTTTGCCATCCCTGTTGCTTTATCATGATTATTTGATTATGAAGGTGGCTATACTTTTTCACGCAAGCCCCACATCAAACTACGTTGGCTGCTGGGAGATGTCACAATACTATTAAGCAGCTTGGCTAAATTCTCCATCAGAGCAGGTGCGTATCAGTAGTCCGCTACAGCAACGCTGACAAGCCACTTTCTCTATCCCCATCTCCTCACAGCTCAGCATCAGTGTGGTGAACGATAAGTCGCTGGGATAGTTGCTCAATGGTAGAGTTGCAAGCTTTACCCAACTTCACCAACTCTTTGTAAAAAAAATCTATAAAGTTATGTAAAATAGCACAATACTTGATCAAACCTCGGATTAGCACTTACACGTTCAATGGTCAACATGTAAGTATCACTCTCCAAAGAGGAGTTCGATAAATATAAGCGATCGTTCCATACAACTGAGGAAAAGGCACTACCTATAACCTCAAGGAATCAGTGAAAGACAACCGAGGAAAACACTAAGTCAATGACTATACTTAGCTTCAGCGGTTTCTCCCTTTCGATATATTAATCTATTTTTAGACTTGTTTAAGGTTAGGACAAACGTGAGGATAACTAGCGAGGTTCCTGCCTTTAATGGTATTTACTGATATGAAGGTCATGGTCAGCAAGAAAGCTAGTTGTAGAGCCTTAGACACTAATCAGCCCGACAAAGAAGATATAGGCAACCTCTGGCTATATGACCGTGCCCTAGCCGCTACAAGCTGCGGCATTGTGATTAGTGATGCTCGCTCGTTTGATAATCCCATAATATATTGCAATCCGGCTTTTCTGGAAATCACAGGGTATTCTCAGGATGAAGTAATCGGACAGAACTGTCGGTTTTTACAAGGCCCCGATACTGATCCAGACGCGGTTGAGCAAATTCGTCAGTCGATCCGGATAGGGCAAGAAGTCAGAGTGATATTGAAGAATTATCGAAAAGATGGGACGCTTTTCTGGAATGACCTAACGATTTCGCCAGTAAAAGACACCTCAGGAAAAGTTACCCACTTTATTGGCGTTCAAAGCGATATTACCGATCGCAAACAAGCCGAAGAAACTCGACAGTTGATGCAGTTCTCGATTGACCGCGCTGCTGATGCTGTCTTCTATATTCGCCCAGACGGCACGTTATTTTACGTCAATGACGCCGCCAGCCAAGTTTTGGGATATTCCCGTGAAGAACTGCTGGCACTGAGTATCCATGACATTGACTTAGACTGTTCGGCTCAAGTTTGGCAGTCACATTGGCAACAGGTTAAGGAAGGTGGCTCTTTTAAGATTGAAAGTCAGCATCGAACCAAAGACGGTCGGGTATTTCCTGTAGAAGTTACCTTCAACTATCTCAAATTTAACGATCAGGAGTACAACTGCGCGTTCGCCCGTGACATTAGGGAGAATAAGCAAGCGGAAAAAGCTCTGCAACGGAGTAATGCCTTATTGAAGGCGCAACAAGAATCCGATCCCAACGGCGTTCTGGTAACGGATGAAACAGGAGCGACCTTAAGCTACAATCAACAGTTCTGCGAAATGTGGCAAATTCCTGAGGGGGTGAGGCAATTTGGAGATGACAAAATCATCCTCAACTGGGTGCTGCCTCTTATTCAAGAGCCGCAAAGGGTTTTCAGCCAGATGGAATATCTAGAAGAGAACCCCTCCCTGATCAGTCGCGAGGAAATCCACCTGACGAACGGGAGGGTTTTCGATTGTTACTCGGCTCCGGCTCGATCGCCCAAGGGTGAGTCCTACGGTAGAATCTGGTCTTTTCAGGACATCACAGAGCATAAGCAAACCGAAAGGAGACTACGCCAGCAAGCCGAGAGAGAGCGATTGGTTAGTGGGATAAATCAGCGCATCCGCCAGTCTTTGAATCTGGATGAAGTACTGAACACCGCTGTAGAGGAAGTGCGACAGTTTCTAGCGTGCGATCGCACCCTAATCTGTCGCTTTAACCCAGATTGGAGTGGCACTATTGTTGTGGAATCTGTGGGTGAGGAATGGACCCCAGCCTCGGCGATTAGTATCCAGGATACCTGTTTTCACGAAAGCAAAGCTCATCTCTACCAAAAAGGACGGATTCGAGCGATTAACGATATCTACAACACTGACCTGAGTCCGTGTCACATTCAATTACTAGAGCGATTTCAGGTACGCGCCAACCTCGTGGTTCCCATCCTGCAAGGCGAGAACCTCTGGGGATTGCTGATTGCCCATCAATGCTCTAAGACACGGGATTGGCAGGACTCGACTATCGAATTGCTCAGACAGATCAGCGTGCAGTTGAGCGTAGCCATTCAGCAAGCCGCACTCTTCGAGCAGTTAGCCGAAGAACTGGCGGAGCGAAAAGCGGCGGAAGCGGCATTACGACGGTCCAAACAGGCGCTGAAAACGCAAGCGACTGAACTCAAAAAAGCCCTCAACGACCTCAAACAAGCCCAACTCCAACTGATTCAGACCGAAAAAATGTCGGGATTGGGACAGTTAGTGGCGGGTGTTGCTCATGAGATTAATAACCCAGTTACGTTTATCTCTGGCAATATCACCCATGCAGAAATGTATGCTCAGGATTTGCTGGAATTGGTTGAACTCTATACCGAACACTATCCTCAACCGATACCAGTCATTGAAAAACATATAGAGGTGATTGACTTTGATTTCCTTAAACAAGATTTTCCCAAATTGCTAAAATCAATGGAAATTGGGGCACATCGCATTCGTCAGATTGTTTTGAGTTTAAAAAATTTCTCACGGGTGGATGAGGCAGAGCGTAAACCTGTAGATATTCATGAGGGGATTGAGAACACTCTTTTGATTCTGCAACACCGATTGAAACCTGAAGCCGCTAATATTAATCTGGTCAAAGAGTACGGAAATCTTCCACTTGTCGAGTGCTACCCAGGGCAGCTCAATCAAGTGTTTATGAATATTTTGAATAATGCGATAGATGCTATCGCGTCTCGCTGGGACGCTAGCGCCTCCCGCTACGCTAACGCTAACGATGCCCTTGAGAAATTTGAGCCAGAGCCAACTTCCGAACACATCACAACCCACGTCGCTACACCCAGTCATCCTAATCCCAGAATCATTAAAATTTCAACGGAGGTTGTAGAGAGTTCTCCATCCCAAGCCTCCAACTCGGAGGATACTGAGAACGAAAAGAAGGTCGTCATTCGGATTGCAGACAACGGTTCTGGCATTTCTAAAGATGTTAAAAAACGGATTTTTGACCCCTTCTTCACAACTAAGCCAGTGGGAGAAGGTACGGGTCTGGGTTTATCGATTAGCTATCAAATTATTGTCGAAAAACATGGAGGACAGCTAGAATGCTTTTCAGTGCCGGGAGAAGGGACAGAGTTCGTTGTAAAAATTCCACTAGCTCCCTCTGCTCTCAAATCGGCACAAACTCCGATTCAACCTTCATCTAAAGGTTGAATGTTCTCAGGTTGAAAGTTAAAGTTTTTGCCGCCTTGAACGTTGAAAAAAATTTATAATTCAAACGGTTTGATG
>NZ_DATNPA010000511.1:0-5915 GCF_036703385.1 Allocoleopsis sp.
ATTACTTTAATTCTTTTAGGGCGGTTGTTTGAAAATCGTGCTAAAGGACAAACGTCGGAAGCGATTCGTCAACTCATTGGTTTGCAAGCCCGAGATGCGAAAGTCATTCGAGATGGAGTGGAGATGGATATTCCTATCCAAGATGTGCAAATCAATGAGGTAATTTTAGTGCGCCCAGGGGAAAAAATTCCTGTGGATGGTGAAGTAATTGAAGGCACTTCTACCATTGATGAATCGATGGTGACGGGTGAGAGTGTCCCTGTCAAAAAGCAGTCTGGGGATGAGGTAATTGGAGCTACGATTAATAAAACTGGAAGCTTTAAGTTCCGGGCGACACGAGTAGGGAAGGATACCGTTTTATCCCAGATTGTCCAACTGGTGCAGCAAGCACAAGGAAGTAAAGCCCCGATTCAGCGATTGGCGGATCAGGTAACAGGATGGTTTGTGCCGGTAGTGATTGCGATCGCGATCGCAACGTTCATTATCTGGTTCGATGTGATGGGCAACCTCACTCTTGCCCTGATTACCACCGTTGGAGTGCTGATTATTGCCTGTCCCTGTGCCTTAGGTTTAGCCACTCCCACCTCTGTGATGGTAGGAACGGGTAAAGGTGCAGAAAACGGCATTCTAATTAAAGGGGCAGAAAGTCTAGAACTCGCTCACAAAATTCAGACCATTGTGCTGGATAAAACTGGGACGTTGACTCAAGGGAAACCCACCGTTACCGACTTTATCACCGTTCATGGCACGACTAATAGCAATGAGTTAAAACTCTTACGCCTTGCCGCTTCAGTGGAACGAAATTCCGAACATCCTCTAGCAGAGGCGGTTGTGAGGTATGCACAGTCTCAAGAGGTGAAGTTGGCGCAAGCACAGGATTTTGAAGCAATCCCCGGTAGTGGTGTGCAAGGTATCGTTTGCGATCGCTTAGTACAAATTGGCACTCAACGTTGGATGGAGGAGTTAGCCATCAATACTCATGTTTTACAAGAACACAAAGAGCGATGGGAAGCAACGGGTAAAACAGTAATTTGGGTTGCTGTGGATGGTGAAATTGAAGGATTGATGGGAATTGCGGATGCGTTGAAACCCTCTTCCGCTGCTGCTGTTAGAGCATTACGCCATTTAGGATTAGAAGTCGTGATGCTAACGGGGGATAATCGCCAAACCGCAGAAGCTATAGCCTCTGAAGTCGGCATCAGGCGAGTATTTGCCGAAGTCCGACCCGACCAAAAAGCTGCAATTATCCAATCTCTTCAAACTGAAAAGAGGCAACAGGCACCAAGTAGCGGTAAACCCTTAAATCCAAAATCCAAAATCCAAAATCCAAAATCCCTTGTGGCAATGGTAGGGGATGGTATCAATGATGCCCCAGCTTTAGCACAGGCCGATGTGGGAATTGCGATCGGGACGGGAACTGATGTTGCGATCGCAGCGAGTGACATCACCCTGATTTCTGGAGATTTACAAGGTATCGTTACTGCCATCCAACTGTCTCGCGCCACGATGCAGAACATTCGGCAAAATCTCTTCTTTGCCTTTATCTACAACGTTGCCGGAATTCCCATTGCTGCTGGGATTTTATTCCCCATCTTTGGCTGGTTACTCAATCCCATTATTGCAGGAGCAGCAATGGCATTTAGTTCTGTTTCCGTCGTCACCAATGCCCTGCGCTTGCGGAATTTTCAACCCAAACTCACCCCATAAATTAGTAGGAGTTCGGCATATGTTCAGCACAAGCAAGATTTTAGGCACTGTTACAAGTTTAGGACTCATGCTCGGAATAGCATCGGGAGTGATGGCTACCGAAATGCCTGCCTCAACAGCAACCCAGACCAATCAATTTCGCCGTATCGAGCAACCCTTAGGTTTAAAAGGTGGTGTAACGGTAGGTGGTTTAGCCTTGATTGGGCTGGAATTATGGTGGTTTTTATTCAGTAAAACCAAGTCCCAATCAGCTGACACGCAACAAGGCACACAAGAGGTCACGATTACAGTAGACGGGGGCTATGAACCTGACCATGTAGTTGTAAAATCAGGGCAGCCTGTGCGGCTCAATTTTCTGCGTCGCGATGCCAGTAGTTGTCTCGAACAAGTGTTATTGCCTGATTTTCATATTGCGCAAGAATTGGAGCTAAATCAAACGACTCCGATTGAATTTACTCCGGATAAACCAGGACAATACTTATTTACCTGCGGGATGAATATGTTTCGTGGTGTGGTGGAAGTTGAGCAATAACGGTGGTTTCTTAAAAAGGGCAGAGGGTAGAAAACTCGGATGAACCCTTTGCCCTTTGATTGAAAGCCATAACTCGTATTCTATGGGTTAATTCATGAAATAATTAAAAATTCGTAATTCGTAATTCGTAATTGACGTTCAGATGGTGATTTAGACCCTTTTCTGATGTGAGCGACTTGAGAAATCGGGGACTCTGACCCGCCTTTTAATTGCAAATTAAAAATTTATAATTACGAATTATTCGTTAAATATATTAATAGATAGGAGATATGAATGTTGGATAAAATATCTAGTTTTTTCAGATGCAATTGCTTCGTCGCCTCGTTGTGCCCCTTTTGCTAGCGCTGCTAACGATGTTCAGTGCGATCGCCTGCAACAGTAACACTAGCATTAAAGTCGGATCGAAAGATTTCACCGAGCAGTTCATTTTAGGAGAAGTGTATGCTCTGGTGCTAGAAAATAAGGGCTTGAAAGTAGAACGCAAACTCAACCTCGGCGGTACACCTGTTGCTCAAGCGGGTTTGCAGAGCGGTCAAATTGATTTGTATCCAGAATATACAGGGACGGGTCTATTAACAGTCCTTAAAGAACCTGCTAATAGTAACCAGAAGCAGGTATTCGACACGGTTGCTAAAGCCTACAAAGATAAATTTAACTTAGTTTGGCTTGAGCCTGCCCCGATGAATAATACTCAAGCACTGGATCCCACCCAGCGGTAAATGGCTGTACTTGTGAAATCGAAGCAGGCCAATTAGTGGTGATTTTAGGGCCATCCGGTTGCGGTAAAACAACCCTCCTCAAGATGGTCAATCGCTTATATGAGCCAACTTCGGGCAGGATTTACCTGGATGATACTGATATCCGAAAGATAGAAGTGACTCAGTTACGTCGGCAGATTGGTTACGTGATTCAGCAGTCTGGGTTGTTTCCCCACATGACGGTGGCACAGAATATTGCCGTGGTGCCGAAGCTGTTGGGTTGGTCGAGGGTGCAGTACCAAGCACGAGTCGATGAGTTGTTGATGCTCGTGGAGCTACCCCCTCAAGAATACCGTGATCGCTACCCGGCGCAACTCTCTGGAGGACAGCAGCAGCGCGTGGGATTGGCGCGTGCCTTAGCAGGTGACCCCAAGGTAATGTTAATGGATGAGCCATTTGGAGCCATTGACGCGATTACTCGCCAAACGTTACAGGACGAGATTTTACGTCTCCAGCGCCAGCTGAAGAAAACGATTCTATTTGTGTCTCACGATGTTGAAGAAGCGCTGCGTCTTGCCGACAAAATCATGATTCTGCAAAAAGGGCAGATTGTGCAGTTTGATAAGCCCTTTAATATCCTGACGCAACCCGCTAATCCTTTTGTATATGAATTGATGGGTGCGGATGATAGGGTGCGCCAATTGAGTTTGCTGCGAGTGGAGACGGCAATGGCGAGTGTCTCACCAGATTATCAACCTCGAAGTGAACCTGCGATCGCACGACACGAGAACTTGCGTCAAGCGTTATCCCTGTTGTTACGAACGGGTGCACAGAAGTTAACGGTACTCGATGGTGAGGATGTTGTGGGTATCCTTACCCTGGAACAAATTCGGGATTCTGCACGGATGGAAGTTAATCGTTAGTGTGACATTCTGTTATGGCATTTTATCGGTGCTGCATATCTTTTAGAAACTATATGAATCCGTTGGTATTGGAATCATAGTTTTTTAACGCAAAGAGCGCGGAGGGGGACGCAGAGAGACGCGGAGGGTTTTTGCTTCGTTACGGTACAAATGAAAATGATATTACTCGACAATAACACAAGGAAGAATCCATCTCCCACGGGGGAGCCAATTGGACACTAGCTGGAGGTGCAATCGATGGAACATCATGAAGAGAAGCCGAAACGAACATCTCGGCGCAATTTTTTGGGGCAGGCGCTAACCGCAGCAGGAACAGCTATAGCTGCCCCTACATTGCTCAATCAGGCTACAGCAGCAAAGGAAGCTCGCTCTATGCAATCCCCTGAAGGTGAAATGGCAATAACACTGATGGTAAATGGTGAGAAGCGATCGCTTACCATTGAACCACGGGTAACGCTCCTCGATGCTCTGCGCGAACGCTTGGAACTTCCAGGCAGTAAAAAAGGCTGCGATCATGGACAATGTGGAGCTTGTACCGTTCTCGTTGATGGACAACGGGTGTACTCCTGTCTCTCCCTTGCCGTAATGCAAGAGGGCAAGCAAATTGTCACCGTTGAAGGACTTGCGAAAGGTGATGTTCTCCATCCCGTGCAAGCCGCGTTTATCGATAATGATGGCTTTCAGTGCGGCTATTGCACACCCGGACAGATTTGTGCCTCGGTTGCCCTCCTTGATGAAATTAAACGGGGTTGTGCCAGTGCAGTCACACCAGACTTAACCCGCACTCCGCAACTTGCTGAACTGTCTGAGGCAGAAATCAAAGAGCGGTTGAGTGGCAATCTTTGTCGGTGCAGTGCTTACAACGGCATTGTTGCCGCCGTACAACAAGCCGCCGGACAAACTCCTCCCTCTGCTGCCGCAACCATGATGGTAACTGAAGCGCAGGAGATGCCAGTATGAACAAATTTTCTTACATCCGTGCCACTTCAGTAAATGATGCAGTGCAACGGGCGTCTACTGACAAGGATGCCATGTTTATCGCGGGTGGCACGAACTTGGTTGACCGGATGAAAGTCTTTCTAGATGAGCCATCACAGCTCATCGACATTTCCCGGCTAGAAATGCAGCGTATTGAACCAATAGCTGGGGGCGGTTTACGCATCGGCGCATTGGTGAGCAATACGGCAGTTGCTGACCATCCCGATGTCCGACGCAATTATCCCATGCTCACCCGTGCCATTCTATCTGGTGCCTCTCAGCAAATTCGCAATGTTGCCTCCGTCGGCGGTAATCTCCTGCAACGCACTCGCTGCCCCTACTACTACGACACTGCCTTCCCCTGTAACAAACGGGAACCGGGAAGTGGCTGTCCTGCGGCAACAGGGATTAACCGAATGCACGCCATATTTGGAGCTAGCGACCAGTGCTTGGCGGTTCATCCCTCGGATATGTGCGTTCCCCTGGCAGCTTTGGATGCCATCGTTGAGGTAGAAGGGCCAAAGGGTAAGCGTCAAATCCCGTTTACAGAGTTTCACCGTTTACCGGGTAACACACCCCAACTAGACGCCAACTTGGAGCCAGGGGAACTGATTACTGCCGTTGTGGTGCCGCCTGTGCCGTTTGCTAAGTCGGGTGTGTATCTTAAACTACGGGATAGAGCCTCCTATGCCTTCGCTTTGGTTTCCGTCGCTACTGCCCTTGATTTGGCAGGCGACAGCATCAAGGATGCACGCATCGCAATGGGTGGTGTTGCTCACAAGCCTTGGCGTCCCACCGACGCAGAAAAGTTTTTGATTGGCAAACCCGCTAATGTCGAAACCTTCCAGCAGGCGGCGGAGATTGCCCTGCAAGGAGCTAAACCCCTGACTCATAACAGCTTCAAAGTCGAATTAGCGAAACGTGCCATTAAGCGATCGCTCACAGTGTCAGCCAAAGGAGGAGGTGTAATATGAACAAGGTAATTGGTACGGCTGTTAGTCGCAAAGATGGACGAGCCAAGGTAACGGGTACAGCAACCTACGCGGCAGAACACCAAATTCCGGGACTGGTTCACGG
>NZ_DATNPA010000512.1:0-5192 GCF_036703385.1 Allocoleopsis sp.
CCATGCTGAGTTCAATTCCGGTTCGACAGACAATTCCTATATTCAGCTATGGAACGATAAACTGCGCTTGTCTGAGATGTCAAAACTTGGCTGGAAGGAAGCAGAAGTAGATTTGTTAACGCTCTCTGCCTGTCGCACTGCGATTGGCAATAAGGAAGCCGAAATGGGATTTGCTGGGTTGGCAGTTGCTTCAGGAGTTCAGTCAGCCTTAGCCAGTATTTGGTCGGTGAGTGATGAAGGAACTTTAGCTTTAATGACAGAATTTTACTATCAGTTGCGGTCAGCTAAGGTGAAGTCGGAGGCGTTGCGCCAAGCACAACTGGCGATGATTCAGGGGAAATTGAAGATTGAGTCAGGCCAGTTAAGGGGTTCTGGGATGCGCGGTAGTGTGGCGCTGCCGCAAGAATTATCTTCTTTAACTAATACTAATTTATCCCATCCCTATTATTGGTCAGGTTTCACAATGATTGGGAGTCCTTGGTAAAAGCCCTAACTTCACGGATTAGAAGAAAGTAATACTTTTAAACGCTTGATTTTTGCAGGCGTAATTTTTAACTCAAAAAAGGAGAGTTTAGCAATGAATTGGAAATATGCTGCCTTAGCATTGGTGGGTTCTAGCTTGCTAGTGCAACTACCAGCGCTTAGCCTGCAATTCCCCCCTACAGGAGGTACAGGAGCACCAGAGAGAACCGCTAGCGGTGGTAGGCGTGGCGATTTTTGTATTCAGGCTGGGGCATTGCCTGCAACGGCTTTGGTACCTAAAAATAATTTGGGGACAACAGTTTCTGAAACACCAACATTGTTTTTTTACATTCCTCAAAGCGAAACGAAGACGGCAGAATTTGTGCTGATGGACAATGAACGTAATGAAATCTTTCAGACTAAAATTACTCTTCCTGGCAAGCCGGGTGTGATGAAATTGGATGTGCCGTCAACCGTCAAATTAGAAGAAAATAAGACTTATTGGTGGGAGTTCTCGATTATTTGCAATACTCAAGATCGATCGGGCGATCGCTATATTCAAGGAATGCTCCAACGTACCCCCCTCAGTCCGGAGTTAAAAACTAAGCTGGAGGCGGCAAAGCCTCTCCAACAGGCTGAACTCTTGGCTCAGGCGAAAATTTGGCAGGAGTCATTAGCGATCGCAGCCCAGTTACGGGGTACAAATCCCAAGGCATGGGAGGAACTTTTGAAGTCGGTGGGTTTGAGTGCGATCGCATCTCAACCGTTTGCAAATTAAATATTAGCCATTGTCCGATGAATTTTGAGTCTGGAGCATCTGTGAATGGGTGATATCAAATCTGTTGGCATCGGAATAGTAGGTTTTTTTAACGCAGAGAACACAGAGGAAGGCGCGGAGGGTCGCAGAGTGTTTGCAACCAAATTTCAGTAAGGGTAAATGATAGGTATGGGCGAGTGTGTGACTTTTAATTAAAATGCTTACTTCCCTCAAAAAATGGCTTGGAAAATGTCGTGTAGTATGGATTACTGCTCCTAGTATTGCAGGATTAATTATCCTTATGCGAGTGCTGGGATTCTTGCAGTTATGGGAATGGGCTGCATTCGATCAATATATGCGTCTGCGCCCTTTGGAAGTTCGCGATAACCGTATTGCTATTGTCGGTATTGATGAAGCCGACGTGAAAAGTATTGGGCAACCTATCTTACCGGATAAAGTTTATGCTCAGTTAATTGAGAAACTGAAGGCAAGGCAGCCAAGAGCTATTGGTTTGGATGTTTTTCGGGATTTACCTGTAGAACCAGGTCATGAGCAATTAGTCCGAGTCTTCAAGTCTACCCCGAACTTGGTCGGTATCGAGAAAGTAATAGGAGAACCAGGACGTGAACGAGTTGCCCCACCTCCAGCGCTGAAGGCCAAAGGGCAAGTGGGGGCAAACGACTTAATTGTGGATGCCGATAGTAAGGTGAGACGGGGTTTGATTTCGGTGGACACTTCCCCAAGGGAAACTGTCTACAGCTTCAGCCTCTATCTAGCTTTACTGTATCTGGAGGCAGAAGGCATTACCCCGAAAGCAGAAACTCAAAACTCAAACGTTAAACATCAAAAAGAAAGCCTAATTTGGCGGTTGGGTAAGGCAGTTTTTCAGCGTTTTGAATCCGATGATGGCGGTTACGTGCGCTCGGATAATCGCGGTTACCAGGTGCTTATCAACTACCGGGGAGGCGCGAGAACATTTGAGACTGTCTCAATGAGAGATGTTCTCGACGGGAAGTTACCGCCCGAATGGGGGCGCGATCACGTTATTTTGATTGGTTTTGTTGGTGAGAGTTTTCAGGATTTCTTTTATACGCCTTACAGCAATAGATTACTTTCTATATCCCATCCGACGCCCGGTGTCGAAGTTCACGCCAACCTTACCAGTCAAATTATCAGTGCGGCTTTAGATGGTCGCCCTCTGATCAAATCCTGGTCTGAACCTGTAGAGTGGTTGTGGATTTTGCTTTGGTCTGGAATTGGTGCTGCTCTAACTTGGCAATTAAGATATACAAAAACTGTAAGCAAAATTTCCTTCCGCAGAAGGGTGGGGCAAGTTTTAGTCACAGTGCTTTTACTCGGTACTACTTATATTGCTTTTTTAGGAGGTTGGTGGATTCCTGTAGTGCCATCATTTATTGCTTTAGTTGGTTCTTCAATTACTATCACGGCGTCCGTTGCCAACTCTACTTTTATACTTCGCAAAACTTTTGGGCGTTACTTAAGCGATGAAGTGGTTGCTAATTTACTAGAAAGTAAGGAAGGATTAAAACTGGGTGGCAAGCGCCAGAAAATCACCATCCTCACCTCCGATCTAAGAGGATTTACCGCACTTTCAGAACAACTGCCTCCCGAAGAAGTAGTAACAATTCTCAACATTTATCTCAAGTCTATGTTAGATGCGATCGCAGCCCATCACGGAACCGTTGATAAGTTTATGGGGGATGGGATTATGGTTCTCTTTGGTGCCCCAACCGTGAGAGATGATGATGCGAAAAGAGCCGTTGCTTGTGCGGTGGCGATGCAGTTGGCAATGAGTGATGTCAACAACCAGATGCAGCAATTGGGCTTTCCCCTTCTAGAAATGGGCATCGGCATCAATACAGGGGAAGCTGTCGTTGGGAATATCGGCAGCGAAAAACACAGCGAATACACAGCGATCGGCAATGAAATTAACTTAGCATTTCGCCTCGAAACTTATACAACAGCCAGTCAAATTTTAATTTCCGAGTCAACCTTACAAGAGGTAGGGGAATCAACTTTGAGCATTAACTCCCACAAGCAAGTACAACCTAAAGGAGTTAAACAACCCATTACTATCTATGAAGTCAGGGGTATTCGTGACCCCTACAACCTGTTTTTACCTGAAGAAGAAGACATCTTTTTGCTCATAGCTGAAGAAATCCCCATTCTATACAGTGTTTTGGATGGGAAGAAGGTTGCTGAGACTCAATTTCAAGGACGTATCATCAAGCTTTCACCTAAGGGAGCAGAAATTACAGCTATAAATCATGAAGAGGGAGCCATTCCCTCTCCACTAAGCAATATTAAACTTAACTTATTAGAAACTGACCAAACAGAATATATAAGCGATGATATCTATGCTAAGGTCTTAGAAAAAGCGGGAAAATTAGACAATTTTTACATTCATTTCACATTCAAACCCCCTACTTTAACACAGCGACTTTCTCAAGCACGGACGCGATCGCATCGTTAGGTCAAATAAGAAACCATTCTGATTTCTTAGCAGAGGGATAAAGGCTTCGTCCCTACTCCTGATGAAAGATTACTGAATCGGCGCTCTAGTCCTTGCAAATTATGTAAAGATATGTAAATAAAATCCCGCAGGTATCTGTGTGAAGCCCAATCCTTCTTATACTCCGCCTTGGTGGCTCCAGAATGGGCTACTAATGACTCTGTACACGGCTTTGAGAGCATCCCGTCATTGGGAAAAGACCACCTCTGCAACAGAACCGATGTACCAGAAGAGAATCTTTATGGGTGCAGGCGGTGTGCCGATTTTCGGCATTGTTGCCATTCCTGAGAATCCCCAAGGAACCTTTGTTAGTACCTATGGGATTACAGGCGAGCTAGATAACCAATGGTTTCTTAGACTGCTGGGGCGTAAGGCATTTGCCCAAGGCTATGCGGTGGTTCTGTTTGACTGGCGAGCTCACGGTAAAACGGCTGAGTTATCCCCGACATTAACCTCTGATGGTTTGTATGAGGGAGAAGATTTTGTCCGTATTGCGGCTCAGGCTAAGGAAATGGGGTGTCCAGCCCCCTTCTGGTTTACAGGGTTTTCTCTAGGAGGACAACTGGCGTTATGGGCTGTTAAAGCTGGACAAACGATAGAGAGTTGGGGGCAGGATTTGGGGCTGCTGGAGTCCGATATTGGTGGCGGGGCAGTGATTTGTCCGAGCTTGGATTCCAACCGATCTCTTAACTATCTAGTGAATGCTCCATTTGGTAAGTATTTGGAAAAAGCGATCGCACGGCAACTGAAAAAACTCGCTTGGCGGATTCATGAGGCTCATCCAGGAGCAATCGACCCAGCCGCCATTGAGCGAGCCAACAGTATTTGGGGCTTTGATCACGAACTGGTGATTTCGCGCTTAGGCTTCTCATCGGTCGAAGAGTACTACGATGCTAGCAGTGCGCTTCATCTGTTACCGCAACTCAAGAAACCGACTTTAATCTTGTACGCTGCCGACGATCCCCTGTTTGACCCTAAAATTGTATCGGACTTGCAAGCGGCCTGTGCTGGTAATTCTGCGATCAACTTGGTGTTAACTAGACACGGGGGTCATGTAGGCTATCTCAGCAGCAAAGCTTGTCAGCGTCAAGCGAATGACTCAGATTGTTGGTGGGCATGGAATCGAGTTTTAGAGTGGTGCAAACGGTGATTGATCATGAGATTGACGCAAAGACCGGAGTCAGATGCTCGTTAAGCGCTTGGTATATCTCAAGATTGCATAAAAGCCTCTGAATATAATCCATCGTCCCACTGGACAGAAGTGCGATCGCAACTTAAGCTGAATGGCACTGACTTAAGAACTCTCATACCTCACCCCTCAACCCTTGCGGAGGGGGTCTGGGGGAAGCGCTTCGTCCCCCAGTGGGGGGTTTGGGGGGAACCCCCCCAATCCGGGTTTTTCCAAAGAACGATCGCTTTTCCCTTAAGTCAGTGCCATTA
>NZ_DATNPA010000513.1:0-7086 GCF_036703385.1 Allocoleopsis sp.
CAGCCCCTCCCCCGCTAGAAAATCGCTGACCCAGCCACCCGCTTCGCGCACCAATAACCAGCCAGCTAGAGCATCCCAAGGATTATGGTGAAGGTTCCAATAGGCGTCCAAGCGACCATCGGCAACCTGAGCGATCGCTAATGCACCTGCACCAAAGCAACGAGGATGACACTGCGCCTCTAGCAACGTCCTGCTTATTTTAATGGAGCGTTCCACAGAGGTTTTGTAACCTAAATCGCACGCCGCTATTGCTTTAGTAATATCCTGACAATCACTCACTTGAATCACCTTACCGTTGCGGGTAGCACCAAAACCCCGACGCGCTGCAAAAAGTTCATCTGCTACTGGGTCATAGATGACACCAATTTCAACCTCGCCTTCAACCAGGTAGGCAATGGAGATGCAAAAATAAGGAATGCCGCGAATAAAGTTAGCGGTACCGTCGATTGGATCGATAACCCATAACTTGCTACTCACAGCACCGCCGCGTTCCTCTGCTAAAAAACCATCCTCAGGGAAACTTTTGGCTAAGGTACTAAAAATCAACTCTTCGACTTCCCGATCAGCCGTGGTCGTTACGTCCTGTTTTCCCTTAAACTCAACCGTTAATTGACTGACATCCTCGAAATAGTCGAGAGCAAGCTTTCCTGCATCACGAGCAACAGCACAGGCGGCGAGGTAGCGCTGAGCGAGGTGGCGAGAGTCATTGTTTTGAGCCATCTTCAGCATTGGATGAGTTTCCTGTCTTTACGCTATCAAAAAACTTTTCATTTCCTAGAGAAAAATTGCGTCTCTATAACCAGTTTGTGGGTGAATGATTCAGCGCATCCATGAGCAAAAGCTGTTCCTGGGATAGTGCACTTATCTCCTCAGAAATTAGTAACAAGAGTAGTTGGTTTCATTCATCACGGGAATGTAAGCATCGGTTTAACGCTCTTCAGCAGAATGTCACTGACTTAAAAGTTTGTCGTAAGCGATGCGATCGCCTCCAGCACTGAAGTCCTAACTACGAACTTATGTTATGACAGTGCCGTTTGCGACAGGTGTCTCCTTAAAAATCAACCATTTTTTATAAAGTTTTATAAAATTATTCTCAGGGAGTTAGAAGAGTTGAACAGCATAACAATTAAGGTAGAAGAGTGGAGCGATCGCGATTAGTTGAGTCGCCCCCGATCGCAACCCTTTCCTGGGAGTGCCTTTATGGAAATACTCTACCGACCATTGGTACTAGGGCTATGTCCGTAGAAATACCTCAACTAGGTATTACAGCATAATCCTCAGGAACTTACACAGCCTTATGTATATAAGGATGCCGGAATTATCTACCCAAAGTGGTATTTGAATTTCCCTAACCAATCTTGTTTAATTTTAATAAAACTTCACAAAAATCTAATCAAATCCAAGACCAGAAAACTTTTTAAAACTTGTAGATTAATCAACACCGACGTGAGGAATAGGCAATTATGTTGGAAGACTGGAAAAGCCTTTTTTACTCAGGAAATTTTATTCCTCATGGGCATTGTTATTTATGGAAACCAGAGTTGGTCTGGCTCAATATCATCTCCGATTCGCTAATTGCACTAGCGTATTTTTCAATTCCCATTATGCTGATAAATCTCGTCGTCTGTAGACGAGATTTGCCGTTTAATCGCATTTTCTTGTTATTTGGAGCCTTTATTATTTGCTGTGGGACAGGCCATCTCATGGCAGTATGGACGGTCTGGTATCCAGATTATTGGCTGTCGGGTTTAGTCAAAGCGATTACTGCACTCGTTTCCCTTTATACAGCTTTGGAACTGCTGCCCTTACTCCCCAAAGTCCTCGCTCTGCCCAGTCCAGCTCAGTTAGAAGCAACAAATCAAGCACTGTTAGAAGAAATCGTCGAACGCAAACGTACACAAATAGAATTGCAAAAGGCAAAAGAAGCTGCCGAAGCCGCTAGCCGTGCTAAAAGCCAATTTCTTGCCACCATGAGTCATGAGTTACGTACACCCCTCAACGGTATCATCGGTCTTAGTCAACTTCTGAAAGAAGATGCTCTGGATTCGGGCTACACAGATATGAGTTCCGACCTAGAAGCGATTTCTTCCTCAGGCATACACCTGCTTACCCTGATCAACGATATTCTCGACATTTCCAAAATTGAAGCAGGTCAGATGAACCTCTACCTAGAAACCTTTCATATCCCGACATTAATTGACCAAGTCGCGATGACAACTCAACCAATGCTTGAGAAGAAAGGTAATACGCTAGTGGTAGATTGTGCCAGCAATCTTGACACCATGCACGCCGATTTGACCAAAGTTCGTCAAGTCCTCATGAACCTCCTCAGCAACGCCTCTAAATTCACTGAACATGGCACTATCACGTTAGAAGTCAGCCGCGAAGAGAAGTTAAAAGTCACCCAGTTCAATGAGCGATTCAATTCATCATTCATCGTTTTTCGGGTAACAGATACGGGCATTGGTATGACACCGGAGCAGTTGCGGCGTATTTTCAAAGCCTTTACCCAGGCAGACTCCTCCACAACCCGCAAATACGGTGGCACGGGTTTGGGGCTAACGATTAGCCGCCATTTCTGCCAGATGATGGGCGGAAAAATCACGGCTTTTAGTCAAGAAGGTAAGGGTTCTATCTTCACTGTGCGCCTTCCAGTCCAAGTGGTTGGGGGTAAGACCAAATCCACGCTAACCGCAGAAACTTCTACAATTAGGGCACTACAGGAGGAATTGATGGTTGGTGAGTGCGATCACGCTCCTGTAAAATTATCTTATGGTAACGTCCAACCCCTCAGGCTATCGGACACAATCTTGTAATACCATGACTAAAAAGTGAGCAGTTAAGCCGTGATTCACTGGAAATTAGCAGTTGTAATGGCTGAGTGCAACATCAGCAATAAGGAACTAGCTCTGTTAATTGGCATGAATCCTAAATCAGTGTCTCGGCTCAAGGTTCGTCGTCGCCTCACCAGGATTGACGAATCTACGCTGAATTCGATTTGCAAGGCTCTGAAGTGTCAGCCGGGGGACTTGATGGCTTATGAAGAGGATGAACCTGACACGGCGCAAACCGTGAGCCATGACCTGTGAACAGTCAGCCTTTTTTTAAGAAGGAAAATCAGTCGGGGTTGGAAGAGTAATCGGCAACGAGCGCAGTGCCCGTTTTGTAACGCGGAATCCATTGCTGAGTTCCATTGCACTAAGAGGCCAATCGACCACCCTAAGCCATTCCTATCTTGAATTAATGTGTTATCCTCGCAACCCGACCAAGTTTCAAGGCCTGCTATTTTTATTCTTCAACAGCCATATATTTTTAATAACTTAAACAATTTAAATATTTGATAAATTTACTAATTTTAACTAATTCGCTTAATAAAATTAAGATTAAGAAAATTTTTATTTTGAAATCGATAAAAATTGTGTGAAGCTCTTGTCCGCTCAAGATTGTATGATTTTCCAGTCAAATAAAATTCTCAAAAAACTACAGGGTAAGAGGTTCAGAGTTTTTGCCAGTCCCCGACAAGGACTAACAGTGTCCCGACCGAGTTTACGGCTCAGATCGTTCCTGATGCTGACCGCTCTGCTCATTGCCGGATACGCAGGAAATTATTTCAATCTATCGCTCTTTTGTGGCGTAGATTTTCTGTTTGGCAGCATTGCTGTCTTAATTGTGGTGTGTCTATATGGAATAGGCTGGGGTGCGATCGCTGCGATGATTGCTGGTTCCCACACCTTTTTCTTATGGGGGCATCCTTATGCAGCGATTATCCTCACCTGTGAAGGATTCCTCGTCGGTTGGTGGCAACGCCGCAAGTGCCCTAATGTTTTGCTGGTGGATGGATTTTTTTGGGTGTTCATCGGAATGCCTTTGGTGTGGCTATTTTACGCCGGGGTGATGGGCGTAGAAACTCACACCGTAGTGCTGGTCATGCTCAAGCAAGCGGTCAATGGCATCTTCAACGCCCTCATTGCTAGTTTGTTGCTTGCTCACTCACCCCTGCAAAACTGGGCGGCGCGTCCTAAAGCCGCCAAAACTTTTTCCCTACAACAGACAATATTTAACCTCTTAGTGGCTTTTGTGTTATTTCCAGCTTTAACCCTGTTGGTTTTGAATAGCAGAAGTGTCATGAACTCTATGGAAAACACTATTCAAGCCAATCTCGAAACCCTATCTACAGACTTGGTTGTTGAACTGCGCTTATGGCATCAACAAAATCTGAACGCACTTAGGCAACTGGGGGAAGTTGCTGTGCGTTCTGAGATGAGACCATCCAGGGAGTTGCAAGAAAGTACAGAACTCTTGCAGCGCACTTTTCCAACATTCGATCAACTTTGTGTTGTTGACAAAGAGGGGAAAGCCATCAGCTTTGCTAATGCGCAAAGCGCGGAAGCATCCTACCGGATGGGAAATAAAACTATTGCTAACAGACCTGAGCTGGATAAATTTGACCTTGCCCATCCACCCATAACGTCCGAGATTTGGCTCAAAGGTGATGATATATCCTCATCAAAGCTCATCCAAACTTTACCCGTGACGCGTAACAATCGCTTGGTCGGCAGTGTCGTCAGCGAAATCAAGTTGAGTATTCTGGATCAACTCCTCAAATCTTTCAGCGCTCCAAAAGAGATTAAAATCACCCTATTGGATCGTCAAGAACACGTAATTACTAGTACCCCCTCTGATTTATCAGCTCTCAGTCTGCTTGCTCAGTATAAAACTGGAGAAATTCGCCATCTCAATACCAAAGTTTACCAATGGCTACCCTTGGGGAAAATGCCGAGCATGATGCGCTGGAAAAAGTCATTTTATGTGCAAAAAAGTTCTGCTGATGAGAGCCTTCCTTTGACAGTGATTGTTGCAGTTTCTAATCAGCTACAATTCATTTACCTGCAAAATATCTATATCCAAAGCTTATCGATCATACTCTTGATTGCGGCATTAGCCCTAGTCCTGGCCAATATAACTAGTCGCTGGTTAGCTCAACCGCTCTGGCAACTCGCTGAGGTAACAACTGGCTTTCCGGATAAACTTCTAGACCAAAAAGCGATCGCTTGGCCTAAAAGTTGGGTAACGGAGATGAACACTCTAGTCTGCAACTTCCAGTTGATGGCTGGCCTACTTGAGCAAAAATTCCAAGAAATCCGCAGTGCAAAAGAACAACTCGAACAACGAGTCCAAGAACGCACCAAAGAATTATCAACCGCTAATCAAGAATTAGAAACTGAAGTCACTGAGCGCCAGCGAGTGGCAGAGGCTCTATGGAAATCAGAGACTTTATTAAAAGCGCAGGCCAAAGAATTAGAGACAGCGTTGCATGAACTACAACACACTCACGCTCAACTGGTTCAGACCGAAAAAATGTCGAGCTTAGGCCAGTTAGTTGCTGGTGTAGCCCATGAAATCAACAACCCCATCAATTTTATCTATGGCAATCTGATTCATGCTAAGGATTACACCCAAGATTTATTAAGATTGGTGGACATGTACCAACAGCACTGTTGCAATTCCACACCCGCCATTCAAGAGGAAATAGAAGCGATCGATCTAGAGTTTCTGAGGGACGACCTGCCTAAGCTCATGGATTCGATGCAGATGGGAGCGGAGCGCATTCATGAAATTGTTCAGTCGCTGCGAACATTCTCTCGCCTAGATGAAGCTGAAGTGAAAGCAGTCAATATCCATGAAGGAATCGACAGTACTTTGATGATTTTAAAAAGCCGATTGAAAGCCACGCCCAAGCGTGGGAATATCGAGGTCATCAAAGAATATGGAGATTTGCCTTTGGTTGAGTGCTACCCTGGTCAGTTAAACCAAGTTTTTATGAACATTTTGGTGAATGCGATTGATGCGTTAGAAGAGTTTAAGGTGGAAAGGTTGGTAAATAATGGACAATCAACTCACCGGGAACTTACAACCCCTTGGATTCGGATTCATACCGAGGTCGTTGCAGAAAATTGGGTACTGATTCGCATTGCCGATAATGGACTTGGCATAACGAAGGAGCAATTCTCGAAATTATTTGACCCCTTCTTTACAACGAAGCCAATTGGGAAAGGGACAGGTTTAGGATTATCGATTAGTTATCAGATTGTAGTAGAAAAGCACGGGGGAAAAATTGGCTGTGTGTCCGATCAAAAGCACGGGGCTGAGTTTATCATTGAGATTCCGCTACGGCAGCCAATGGACTAAACCGCTCAGATTGATGGGCAAAGCTTCCCAATTCTTTCAATGTCAACAGAAGCTAAGGGAGAGAAGTCTGCTATTTTTGCTCGCAGCTTGGTATGAGAATATTCCTGCAACAAAGAGATGCTTGCTGATGAGCCAAGAACGCCCTACGGTAAGTTGTACTCTATGATCATCCACCATGACACTGATGGTTGATTTAGGATTTCGGCGATTGGCTACTATCTTGGCTGTCGCAATTCTCTCTTTGAGTCTGATCGCAGCTATCACAGGAATCCTTTTATCCTTTTATTATGAACCGACGGCAGGTGGAGCCTATAATTCCCTCAGAGCAATTAAATTTGAGATTCCCAATGGCTGGCTGATTCAGCGAATTCATGAAATAGCAGGCAATGGCTTAATTGTGGCGTCTTTGATAGAAATTGTTGTGATGTTTTTGGGTGAGAAATTTCGCCCTAGCTGGCTAACGGCTTGGATCAGCGGAATTCTATTAACCTTAACTGCGATCGCATTAAGCTGGACTGCCATGCTTCTTGATTGGACTCAGGTGGGATATTGGCGTTTCCAAATCGAGTTAGGTACCTTAGAAGCCATCCCTGTTATTGGCTCCCTACTGCGCACCATGCTAACTGGTGGTGGAGCTGTCAATACCGTGACGGTGGCACATCTGTACACGTTGCATAGTTATCTTCTCTCAATTGGAGCACTGATTCTGGCAATGATCCATTTAGGCGGATTATTGATACAAGAGAAAGAAGAGAAAGAGACGCTCAGGGAAGCACAGGCGAATCTTTCGTTTTCTGAGTAACATAGAAAGAGGTACTTGGCACGAATGGCACTGATAAGTAACCGGACAGAATTAATTACATACTGATTCCTTGCTAGACAAAGTTTTCAGCCCAT
>NZ_DATNPA010000514.1:0-4771 GCF_036703385.1 Allocoleopsis sp.
TAGAAAGGAGAAGATGGGGTAAAGACAAATTCATTGTTCTGGGCGGGAAGAGTATAAAGTCTGGCATCTTGGTCAAACCAAGACAAAAATTCAAAGCGAGTAACTTTCTCCTTTCCTGTGACAACTTCCCAAGGACTTTCCCTAGCCGGAAGAGGTCTACTAAACTGATAAAAAACTAAGAGGAAAGGAAGTGCACATGAGAGGATACTAATCAAAAAAAGCCTACGCCTAATCTTGATAAATCGCAAATTTATTCAACTCCCTCTATAAAATGGCCAAGGAAATTCAACAGTTTAGGACTGACGCACAGCCTTTCTTGGTAGGGTGTGTTAGCGTAGCGTAACGCACCATATTCACTCAGGACTATCGACCTTCAAATCTGAGCTAAAGATATCTAAAGCTCAATATAAATTTTGTTCGGCAAACCTTGAACATCCAGTTCCAGTCGCGACTTTTTATTATCACAGACTAAGCCACCACTGTAGCCGCTTGTAGAAAGTGCAAATGCTAATTGATTCCCACCAACTGCTTCCACTGTTGCGTCCCCAATAATGACTTTACATTGTGCCCCATCCACTCGCACTTCCCGACTGTTGAGCGCATCTGTAATTAAAACTTGTTTACCCTGTCTCATCACCTTGATGACCAGGTGACGAACCCCAAACCGAATGACTCCATCCCCTAGTTGTTCTATCTTTGTTCCATTCGGCAAGCCTCTTATCACAAATTGCAATTTCGTAGCTGTTGGCGATTTGGATGGTTCTGAGGAGGTAGCCGTAGACTGAGAAGCAGAAACTTGGGGGGTTGGACGCTCTTTCGGTGCGGCTGGGGGCTCAAGCGGCACCGAGTCCGTAGAAATTGCCCAGGCATCCGCTTTTTTGAGCATTTCTGAATGGCTTTTTGCCGCTTTCTCTATTTGCCCATGAGTTCTGGCGTAATCCTCCTGTTTCTTCTTCGTAGCAATCCAACGCTCTTGGGCAAACTGACGTAATTCCGGGTTAGAATTTGAAACAAATTGCTCGTAAAATTCGAGGGTTTCTACGAGTGAACCAATTTTTTCTAAGGCAATTCCCACTTGCTGCATCAACAGAGAATGCTGCCAGTCAGAAGTTAATAAAACTTGTTCTTTTAAGAATTTCTTATAGAGCTTACGATGCTCTTTGATAATGTCATTGGGAGTTAAATCGGAAACTGCAATTTCATATACAAAATCAAACTTTAAGTCTGCTTTTTGACGTTCATAACCGATGATTTTCGGTGAATATTTCTCGATCGCTTCGATCGCATCAGGCCAATGCTTCTTACGATAAAGATACTGTAATAAAACGGTGAGCAGCTTGATTGTTGGTGCATCTTGGCTTGCCTTCTCAAAGCACTCTTTAACCTTGGCTAATTCATCCAGCCAGATATAGACAACAAAAGCTTGTTGATATTGCTGCTTGATTTCTAAGGCAGGTGCAACGTAGGGGAGCCAGTGGAGCAGGCGTGGTTTTCCTGCCTTTTCCCACTCGGCAATAATAGTGCCATGTTCCCCAGCTTGTGCCAGATATTCCAAACCCTCAGGAATACCTAAAAGTTTGGCTTTTGCACGATTGTACTCAGGATTTTGGGGGACATCACATTCTTCCCAAATCCGCACCGCTTCTTCATAGTTTTCGGCACGGTATAAACACTCAGCTGTTAGTGAATTCAGTTGAACGTTATGCTCAGATAGAGGGCTATAACCATGTGTTTCTAAAGCTTCTAATCCTTTAGCAAACTGTTGCCATTGAGTAGGTTTAATGTTGGAAACATTGAGTAACCCTTCAAGGCGGTTCTCATACTCCTCGATCGCACTTTTCCATTGCTGACTATCAAGGCTTGAAGGTTGCAGGTTAGAGGAAAGGGTTGAAGGTTGCAGGTTGGTCGATTGGTTAGAAGTTGCAACGCTCAGCGACTTATTGCCCCTAATTAATGAGGTGAAGGCGTTGAGAGCCTCTAAATCCTTGGGATCGGCAACCATAAACAGAGTGAGAGAACGCTCTATCGACTGATTTTCGGGGTGCAGGTTGTACCAAGTGGCTAACTCTGACCAGCACATTCCTTGCCAGTAGCAATCCCAAGCTTCTTCGGTTTTATTTAAGGTGAAAAAGTAGTTTCCCGCCTCCAAAAATTTCTCTTCAAATTTGAGCGTCCAAGCTTCACAAAAGTCGGCTTTTTCCCTGTCACCGAGATCGTTGTAGAACTGTCTGGCGCGTCTGAGTAAATCGGGGTTGTGTGTATTTAATCCCTTAGTCTCAAACTCATAGGCGATCGCACCTGGGTTATCTTCGCGCAGTTCCTGTACCGTTCTGGGATTACCGATGCTGATAGTACGAACATTCTCTTGCCAGGGTTCTTGGCTTTTGGCGTAATAGAGCATGGCTTGCAACAACGCTTCATCACTCGCGTATTGCCACAACTGGCGATCGCCTTTTTCTGAATCCACCACAAACAGATGTTCGGTTGCTCTGGATGCCGCCACGTAAAGCTTATTGAAAAAGTATTCTACCTTGACTCGTTGGTCAATCCCTTTCCCACTAAGAGTCCAGACGTTTTGGTTGCAGTCTTCCCCAAACTTGTAGAGAATAACCTTTTTAAACTCCAATCCTTTCGCTGCGATCGCACTCAATACATTCTTCAGTGGTTCAGGGGAATTGGGACTTTCGACTTCTACCTGTGTTACGGTGTCCCCTTCTTCCTCTGGAACCAACCGAGGGAAAATTTCCGAGAGAACCTCATCGGCTTGAGCATAAGCCACTTCTTCACCTTCTTCACAAGGCACAATAATAATCGTGTCTCGGATATAATCCCTTAGTTCTTCAGGACTAATATTCTGGTTGAGAATGAACTTTTGCGGTTCGGAGAAGTTGCCTTGCTGCCATGCCGTCTGAGGCTTGAGTTCAGCTATATTAAATAAAACATGACGCCAAAGCTGAATTAAATTAGTAACTTGCACAATGGGTGGAGTAGAGCGGTAGTTATTGGCTAATTCTTGGAAATTAATCACGAGCTTTAACTGATCGGCGGGGTCTAGTGCGGTAATCACTTCCGCATCAAAGATAGCTTGCAGGCTAGACCAATGGAATCCCGTTGGATTTAACGTCTGGAAGGGGTCTCCTGCAAAGGCAAAGGGTAGACTGCGAAGGGGCTGGTATCCTAGATGATATTGGGAAAACATCGACAGCCGCATAATTAGCTGAAGTTCCAGTCGGGTAAAGTCTTGGGCTTCGTCGCAGAAAATAGCTGTATATTCAGGACGGTAACACTTCAGTTTGAGTACACGAGCAATCAAATCTTGGTCATCCCAATAGCCTTGCTGTGTGGTGATGCGCTTATACCAGCGTTCCCAGATGGTGTCATAAATACCTTGGAATTTCTCAACAGAGACGGTGTGCTCCTTGCGGGGAACTTCCTGCTGGTAATCTTCGGGAGTTATGTACTCCTCCAAACTATACCCTTTGATGAAGCTACGGATAATGTGCCAGCAGGTTTCTGGGGAATAGCGCCTGCCTTGAGGGAGGTGCAGAACGACTTTAGCTAACGATTCACAGGGACTTTTTCCCTGATACAGTTGTTTGAAGCGATGGAAGGAAATGTACTTTTCTGGGTCAAAGTTGGAACGTTCATGGGACGGTAGCAAGCCAAACAGAAATTTTTGGAACGGTTGGAAGTAGTGATCGATGCTTTCCTTCTCCTCCCCTTGACTCCTCTCTGCCACAAAGCGGTAATGGGATGCCAGTAAGGTCGTTACTCCATCTCTCGCCACCTCCAGTAAGCGCTGATTATAGGTGAGAAACAACGGCTCACCAGGGAGAGGCTGCTCACGGCGATGTCCTCGCTGGTCGTAATACTTCCGATAGCAGTAGTCGGCAAACAGATACAGCAGCATGGTAGACTTACCGCTACCCGCTCGTCCGTTGATAAATAAGGGCAACGAACCTTGACCCGGTGCTGCACTGGAAACGGACTGAAGAATCTGCTCTTCTTCCACGGAAAGAGCGAGATTGGCCTCTTTCCCTCGCTCAATTGCTAGCCAACTCTGTTCATCAGCAAGCAGATAGGAGGGATAGGAACGTTGAGCAAAGGGGGTCAAGTCATGAAGACTTAAGGGTCGTGCCAAGACGTTAGTTGTGCCAAAGCCATCAAATAAAGCCGTTTTCTTCCCGATTTGGATAATCTCTTCTCTGGAGGGTCGGTGATTAAAAGGCGCTAACAGAAACAAGACACCCCCAACAAAGGTATCAGCGGTTTGCATCTCGCTGTAAAGGATGTAATGTCCGTTCAATGTAGATAACCTTACATTCAACAAATCGGGAAAGCCTTCTGAGGGATGAGCCCCGGAGCGAATTCCCGCAACCAGTTCATAATAAGCTTCCCAGGCGTCTTGGACTTCCTGTTGCCTGAAGCGCGTCACCCATTCTTCGCTTTCATAAATCACCCAGTCCTCAGTCAGCGTCTCCATCTCCCAACTCGGAGATTCTAGCCAAGGACGCAGTTCTAGCGGTAGTTCCGGGAGTTTCTGAACGGGATGCTGCTTGTTCTTTTCATGGGTGAGCCAGTCTCGGATGTGTTGCTGATTCAGTTGAGGATCGAAGTGGGTTCTGCCATACTCTCGCGGATCGTCGAGAAACTGTTCATAGTCGCTGTCACCGCGCTTAAAGATATCGAGCAAGCATACCAGTTGCTCATCATCGACTCTTAGGATGCGTGCAATGAGTCTTCGATTGAGGATTCGGCGCTTTAAGTAAGG
>NZ_DATNPA010000515.1:0-4068 GCF_036703385.1 Allocoleopsis sp.
CAATGCATCTATTCCTGAAGTAGCAGGAGAAGCTGCTATATACGTGAATGACGAGGATTTTGATGGGATGGTTAATGCTCTTTGTGAAGTCCAAAAGCCTGATATTCGTAAATCTTTGATAGCTGCTGGACTTCAACAAGCGCAAAAGTTTTCATGGTCAAAAATGGCAAAAATCGTCAGTGCTGTATTGATCGATGCTACTCTTAGACCCTTCAACTTAAAAGATATCAATTTAATTATCTTCCCGAATTGGTCTCAATCCGAAGACTCAGTGGAAAAAGCAATCGAACGAGTGCTCACTGTGCTCGCCAATCATTCGGATAGAAGTAAAATGACGCTTTTGATAGATACCAAGGGCATTCCTGAAGAGGATGCCAATCTGGCTTTGTCCGGAATCGTGATGAATCTGCTCATGCAAGGTCTAGATGTAACTGAAGGACTGGAAATTTCTCTGGTCAGCAATCTGGAAGACATCCAGTGGGAAGCGCTTTTGCCCCACCTCAAGGCTCGCATTATCTTGGAGAATGAAAATGAACAAGTGATCGCTAAAGTGAAAGCGGTGAGTCTTCCCTGCTGCGACCTCCATAGTCTGTCCGAGATGCACACTTGACCATACAATTTAGCCAGACTGGCGCAATTTGAACGATGAACGATGCTCTTGCCAACGCCCCATCGCCTCCTCAATGTTCCTTTGAAGGACAAATATTTTTTTATTGCCTGCCCAGCGGTTATCAGCCTTTAAGCATCTGTCTGGCTGAGGGACTCAAGCAACTAGGAATTCCGTTTTACTCAAATGTCAATTTTTGGAAGATTTCACCTGAGAGAGAAGACTATCTATTTCGCCATGATCCCAACATGACTCCGGATGATTGTACCGTTGTCGTTGTCGAAAAAGGATGGATTATCCAACACCATTCTCTTCCAGAAAATCTTTTTAACCCAGGGCGCAACTATATAACGGTCTATTTAGATGATATGGATGGACCGATTTCGCCCGCTTGGTATCCAGCTTCTCGAAATTTTGACTTCATCTTTAGAACCCATTTAAATAGCCAAGCGGAGTATCCTACTAACTTTGTATCATGGGTTTTTGGGCTTTCTAATCGCGTACTTAGGGAAACTTGCAATCTCCCAGATTTCCAGCAGCGAAACAAACACATGCTGGCGAATTTTCGTGTTACTCAAGACAAAATCACATTGATGTATTTTGGAGATGTTCAGCCTCCCCTGCCTCCAGGAATGGCTAGAATCAACTCGACGCAGCTAAAGGTTGAGCATCCTCTGAGAAAGCTGTTTGGCGAACAGTTCTGTTCCCGCTTTGAGCCGATTTTGCCAGTTGACGATACCGTTGACTATTTTGATGAACCCCCCTCAGACCCGTATCACTACTTACAGTGGCAGCAAACAGATCGGCGTCATTACCCGAATTACTACCAACGATTGAAAGCGGCAGCAGCTTGTGCTGCTTTTGGAGGATATCTGGTTCCAGGCAGAGATAGCAAACCTCCTTACTTAGAATGGTGGGATAGCTGGCGATTTTGGGAGTCCTTGGCAGCGGGATGCGTGACCTTTCATGTTGATTTACAGAAGTATGGCGCTGTCTTGCCAGTAATGCCGGAGAACTGGCAGCACTACATCGGCATTGATCTAGATAATATCGAGGATACCGTTCACCGCATTGCCAGCGATCCAGGACTTTTAGAACGCATTTCTGTAGCAGGACACCAGTGGGCAATTGAAAATTATAGTCCAGTTTCTACGGCGGTTCGGTTTCTGGAGACGATCAGGGGAAACCCTTTGTCGGGAGAGAGCAGATTATGGAGAAAGGACTATTCGCTTACGCTTTCGCTCCCGGTTCATCTGAGCGAAATTAACTTCATTATTTTTCCCAATTGGTCACAGCCAGAAGAGTCGCTAATCGTAGACTTAGAACGGGTCTTTCGTTGGATCGCATCTCACCCAGATAAAAACCAGATGACTTTGCTCATCGACACGAGTGCCATTTCTGAGGAGGATGCCAATTTGATTGTGTCCGGTGCTGCAATGAATCTGCTGATGCAAGAGGATTTAGATGTTACTGAAGGATTAGAAATTTCTCTGATTCATCGGCTGGGGGAAATTCAATGGCAAGCGCTTTTGCCTCGCATCCATGCTCGAATTCTTCTAGAGAATGAAAATCAGCAGGCGATAGCACAAGCTAAAGCAGAAACGCTTCAAGTTTATGAAATAGATAGCCTGCGCAAGAAACAATCTGGACAGGTTCTTCTTCCCTTCAGCCACGAACTATTTCAGCAAGCAAAATGGCAAGAGGCAATTGACTACTATCAAAAAATTATAGAAGCCCAAAAGGGAACTCCTGAGCTTTATTGGTGCTTAAGTGAGTGTTTTAGACAACTTAATCGCCCCGATCGCGCGTCGAGCATTCTTCAAGAAGGAATCCAGCTTTACGGCACAGTCGGTAACTTTTATTTTTCAGCTATCATCAATTTGCAGCTTAATGGTTATATTCAAGAATCTCTATCCTGTGCCAATACTGCCTGCCATATTTTGCCCCATAATTATACATTTAAACTCCTTAAAAACTTAATTTTACCGATTATTTACCAGACTTCAGAAGAAATTTACGTTCATCGACAGCGATTTATACAAGGACTGCAAGAATTAATTCAGCAGACGTCTTTAGAAACTCCTGAAGAACAAAAAAATGCTCTAGCCGGTATTGCTAGATTCACAAATTTTTACCTTTCCTATCAAAATCAAAATGACAGAGATCTGTTAGGTCAGTATGGAACGCTAGTCCATCAAATCATGGTAGTTAACTATCCTAACTGGATCGCTCCTTCGTCAAGGCCACCGCTTAAAGATAATCAAAAAATTCGCATTGGCTACGTTTCTAACTATTTTCACGCTTATAGTGGCACACTTTGGTTAACAGGCTGGTTGCGATACTGTGACAAAGAACGTTTTGAAATCTACTGTTATTACATTGGGGATTATATAGACCCCGTTACCCAACAGTTTCAAAACTACAGTGATGTGTTCCACCATTTTCCTCATAATTTAGAAGCTACCTGTGAACAAATCATTGCCGATCAACTTCACATCCTGGTATTTCCCGAAATTGGTATGAACCCGCAAACCCTGCAAATCGCAGCGCTGCGGCTTGCGCCAATCCAATGCGTTGCTTGGGGACATCCCGTTACATCGGGTTTGCCAACAATGGATTACTTTCTATCGAGTGAGTTAATGGAGGAAGAAAAGGCTCAAGACCATTATTCAGAAACCCTGATTCGTTTACCCAATATTGGTGTTTCTTATCCCAAGCCTTACATTCCACCCCTGACCAAAACCAGAGCCGATTTCCAATTGCGGGAGGACGCGGTTATTTATCTATGCTGTCAAGCTCCTTTTAAATACCTACCGCAGTATGATTTTGTGTTTGCTGAAATCGCTCGTCGTGTTCCTCAATCTCAATTCCTGTTTCTTCGTGGTCATTTACTTAAACCACGCCTAAACCGTGCTTTTGCGGAGGTGGGACTCAACAGTGAGGATTATTGTGTATTCCGCACCATTCCAGAGCGCTTTGATTATCTAATGATTAACTTACTCTCCGATGTTTATCTAGATACGTTCAGCTGGTCGGGTGGGAATACAACATTAGAGGCGATCGCGTGCAATCTTCCCATCGTCACCTGTCCAGGAGAATTTATGCGAACTCGTCACTCCGATAGCTTTCTCAAAATGCTGGGAGTAACCGACACGATCGCTCAAAATGAAGCAGAATACATTGAAATAGCTGTCAAATTAGGACTCGACCCCGATTGGCGCTGCGATATTGCAAAACGCATGAACCAGCGCCATCAGTATCTTTATGATGACAAAGCCTGTATCGCAGGGCTTGAAGCTTTCTACAAGCAGGTCGTTCGAGAAGGTCTGGGGTAGCTCAAAGAAACTTCACTGGGGTTTGTGGTTGTGCTTGAGTGCTAAAGCGCCACTACAAGCCTTTTGGACTAGCGCCAGCATACGTCTGCCACATTTGCTCATAAGCTTTTTCCATCTCACGGGTAA
>NZ_DATNPA010000516.1:0-6190 GCF_036703385.1 Allocoleopsis sp.
GGCATCAGTGGGTAAATCGAGATACTCACCCTTGTCTAGATAGAGCCAGCTAATTTTCTGATCGAGGACTTGCCAAACGATATATTCCTTTACTCCATTACGGCGATAGGCTTGTTTTTTGGCGTGAAGGTCGATCGCAACACTGCTAGCGGCAATTTCGACCACCAACTCTGGAGTACCTTCAATATAATCATCATCACTCAGTCGCGCCTGTCCACCGGCTTCTGGAGCAATTAGGAGAACAGCATCCGGCTGAGGTTCGTTGTCGATATCGAGACGCACCGTTGGAGCATCCCCCAAAGCAACACCGGGAGTCATAGCTTCATAGTTTCCTAGCCATGCCATAATCCAAGCATGAGGTTGGCTGTGGCTCTTGAAGCGCAGTGCAGCAGGCATGTAGACAATCCCTTCGATTAATTCAGCTTTTTTCAGGTTGGGCGTGGCGTTGTAGCGGCGCTCAAATTCGTAACGGTTTAAGCGATCGCCATTTTCTAAGGGGGGAATTGCCCAATGCTGGGAAGGTGTTTTAACCATACAGCCGCAGTTAGGGTAAACCTATGCTCATCCTACCGAATCGGGGCATAGGATTGCTCATCATCAGTTGCAGTTCACCACCAAACAGCCGCCAGTGTTGCAGGGAGCTTGCCTTTTGGCTTGGTTGAGAAGCCATCTCATTGTATAGTTGTACTCACAAATATCATCGAAAATGTTGTCCAAAAATGGATATCAAAAAGTGTATCGATTCAGTTCGTTACAGCTTATCAACTCTGATTTCTTCCGCGATCGCACTTACCCAAATTTTGGGGCTATAGGACGCACCCGATCACCCGCGCCACGTTTAGACTGAATCGGAATTTCCACCACAAACTCAGAACCTCCATCAGGAGGGGTATGGACGCTAATGTGACCCCCATGCATCTCAACAACAATCTGATAACTAATAGATAATCCTAACCCCGTGCCAGAACCAACTGGCTTGGTTGTAAAAAACGGGTCAAAGATTTTCGGTTGAATTTCTGCGGGAATGCCACAGCCATTATCAGCCACACAGATGCGAACAGATGGCTTTCCCGCAATGACAGACTCTGCCGTTGTAATGGTAATTACTTTATCTGGCTGAGTCGATTCTTTCAAAGCATCGTTAGCAAAGCGAGACGCTATCGCGTCTATCGCATTATTCAGCAAGTTGATCAATACTTGATTGATTTGACTGGCATAGCACTCCACGAGAGGCAACTCACTGTAATACTTCCGTACAGAAATTTCATCTTTGAGCCGACTGTTGAGTAGCAGCAGCGTATTGTCAATGCCCTCGTGGATATCAACCACCTTAACATCAGTCTCATCAACCCTAGAGAAGTTACGTAAGGATAGAACAATCTGACGGATGCGTTCCGCACCCGTTTTCATGGAGTTCAGCATTTGAGGCAAATCTTCCTGAATGAACTCTAGATCAATCTCAGCCTCAAACTTGGAGATTTCTGAAGGACGATGGGGTAAATTCTGCTGGTATAAACTGACTAATTGCAGCAAATCTTCCAGGTATTGATTGACATAGAAGAGGTTGCCATAAATAAAACTGACAGGGTTATTGATTTCATGAGCAATCCCTCCTACCATTTGACCCAAGCTCGACATTTTTTCGGTATGCACTAAATAAGCCTGAGTTCTTTTGAGTTCCCTCAAGGCATCGCCCAGAAGTTGGACTTGCTCTTTCGTCTGGGTATAGAGCAGAGATTGGATAATTGCGATCGCAAGTTGGTCGGCAACCACTTGCAACAGTTCTGTTTTGTGGATACTCCACGACCAACGGGTGGCATGGATGCAAATCAGATAGCCCAGAGTTCCGCCATCGGCTCGAACGGGTAAAGCCAGGTAGCTGTCAGCTTTGAGTTCTAGTGGGACTTGTTCTCCAGATTGGCTGCCATTCAGGCTGGGGGAAGCTGGAGTGAGGAGTAAGGCTTCACTCTGCTGAAGTCGCCTGTCCAACTCTTCTCCTGGTGAGACATTAAAGCATCCGACTTGCTTGGGCAGACCTTCTCGACAGTATTCCCGTTGGAATCGCAAGATTAGCTGTTGAGGTTCCAGTACGACGTAAGCCACCCGTTCGAGATGGAGCAGGGTTACCACTTCCTCAACTGTTGTTTGCAGAATGTGATCAATCTCCAAAGAAGCGCGAATGCGCCCGATCAATCGATTTACCAGCGCTTCTCGGTCGGCGCGAGCGCGAAGCCGTTCCGATAACAAGAATTGCCGCAGTGCTGTGAACGTCGCTGCACCCAACAGTACTCCCACAACCACTGCCAACTGATTGAGAGCCTCCAGTTTAGCTTCAATATTCTCGTGAGGAATGACCAAGGCGATCGACCAATCTGCTTGGTGCAGAGGTAAATAGGCAACATAAACCCAATTGCCATTGATTCGCACCCGCTCAATATCACTGCGCTTTTCCACCATCCGTGCGGCAATCCGACGCAAAGCAGGGTCTTTTGCCGTTAAAAAACTGGGAGCTGGATGTTCTTGGGTTCCCCTGAGCGTGTAATTGGGATGAACAATCGGTGTGCCTTGGGAATTGAGAGCAAACGCATAACTCCCAGAGCCATATTCCAGTTCGCCTACCACCTGAGCGATGCGATTGAGCTTAATGTTGCCATTCATCACTCCCATCGGCTGCTTAGCCGTGGAAGAGCCTGACCAAATGGGAGCGGCAATGGGAACGACGACGGCTCCAATCGAACGAGCAATTAGCGGATCGGCAACAACTGCTTTCCCTGCCATTGCTTCCTTAACGTGTTTGCGGTCTTGCAAGTTTGCCTGAGCTCGACCAACTTTCGTGGTGTAGTAGGAACCATCGGGGTAGATTAGAGCAAAATGGTAGAACTCCTTGAGGCGCTTTAATTCTGCTTGCAAATACGGTTCGCTCGCCGACCAATTCATCGTGCGAATCGTGGGTGTGTTGGCTAACATTTCTACCTCAGCCTTGCGAGTCGCCAGCCATTCGTCAATTTCTTTACCCCCAAGCTGAGCTTTCAAAAAGGCATATTCCTTTAAATTTTTGAGAATCAACTTCCGCCCAACTTGATAGCTGATTAGAGCTGTTGTACTCACTGCCAACGTTGTACCTAATATCACAAGCAGAACAATGAGATTTCGAGGCCGCCCCCCTCGCTGGGTGCGAATTTTCTCGAACCAAGTCAACCCCCGCCACTGTGACATCGTTAATTTTGGAAGAAATTGATGGTCTCACAATAACTGACAAAAGGTCTGAATTGCCTCCCAAATTTGTGGCATCACATCCGTTAAGCCGTGGTCGCTGTCCAGTTCAATCAGTTGTACCCAAGGACGCATACTAGCATAAGCAAGACTGGCAGCTAGGGGAATCACTTCATCATTACGCCCATGTAGGACAAGGGTAGGCACGGGTCGTGATAGCTGCGTGTCTGGATACTGAGCGGCATCTTCAACAAACTTGTAATGTAAGGGAAGCGATCGCTTTTCTCCGTAGTGATAAATCGGCAAATATCCCAACGTCTGCCATTGACTGATTTGTTCTTCTCCCAGTTGCGGCAACCAATGATCGAGAAATCCAAAGGCTGGAGCCAGCAGAACAAGCCGCTGGACTTGTGAGTGTTTTTCGGCTAACCAAGCGGATGTTAGACCCCCCAAACTAGAACCCATTAATGTGACTGGCGTCCCATCGGATGGAAAAAGAGACTCAACGTGAGCAATCTGACGTGCGATCGTCAAGTGGGAAAAGTCACCCTGGTTAAGGTCAGGCACTTCCAGGGAAATCTGATGGATGGCGAACGCTTCGCGCAAATACACCGCCTTGACCGACTCAGGCGTTGAAGCAAAACCGTGAAGGTAGACGAATCTCAAATTAATACCTTTGTTGATGAACCATCTGATTGTCGAACTTTTTCCCTTGCTGTTCCATCAGTTGAGCAAACTGGCTGCGTTGATTGGGTGTTAATACATCTCGCATTGCCAGCATACTTTCAAAGCTTGTGGCTTCTAGCTGCTGGCGCATCACTGCAACTTGCTGATATTTAGCCCGAACTTCGTCGGCTGAAGCGTTACTTACCATGAGTTCGCGCAACTCTTTGGTCGCTTGGCGCACGGCGTATTTGTGTTGGACTATTCGATCTTTGTATTGAGAGTAAATAGTTGTTAGCTTTTGCTTCTGATCGGGATTTAGGTTGAGTTGCTCCATCAACCGAAACTCACGCTGCCCCCCGTCCTTTTGCGCTCCTAAGTTTTGTAGGGCGCTTTCGGGGAATGGGGAATTGGGTTTAATCAAAGCGATCGCACTTCCAATCGCAAGCACGAGAAATGACCACACAGATACACGACGTAACCACATTTTTAAGAAATATTAAGTACGGAATTTCATGCTTAAAGATCTCTCTCTTCCATTGTTCACCGCAGAAGAGAAAGCTTATTGCGCCGCATTCGCCTCGAACTGCCAATCGACCTGTACAACATTGTGAGTCTGTAAACTGGGGGATGTATCTCCGACCACCTCATTCCAGTTGTCTTGCAGGAACGCTTCCACAGGGGCTGACTGAGATGACTCTGGTACGGAAATCAGGAGGCGATAACTACTCAACAGCATCACTAAACCGGCAATCAGCGCTGGTGGCCAAGGTAGGAGCCGCTGACTAATACTAGGCTGGGGAGACTTTTCCACCGCCCTCATTAGCTGCTCTTCCAAGTCATCTGCCTCTGGTGGGGGTATAGGGCGGTGTTTGTGGAGAAACTCTTGCCATTGTCTGTCATCAGGTGGTAATTGTGTCATAGCATCTCTCCTTGTTGCTGGATATATTGCTTTAGGGATATTCGGGCATGAAAAAGACGAGACTTAACGGTTCCCACTGCTATGCCCAAAATTTGCGCCACCTCTTTTTGGGGCAAATCCTCCAAATCATGCAATACCAGTACAGCACGATGCTCAAAACTCAACTGTTGCAATCCCCGTTGAATAATGTCTTGATAGTGCAGTTCCATCAAATCAGGAGCCTGGGAGTGTTTCGAGTCGCTGGGGAGCAAGCGATCGCTACCACTTTTGAGTTTGGAGTTAAAGGAACGTTCTTGAGCAAACTGCCGCCGCTGATCAGATGCCACATTCCAGCAGATCCGATAAAGCCAGGTCGAAAATTGGGACGCCTGCCGTAGCTGGGGCAAGCCTTTCCAGGCACGGAGGAAAACCTCTTGGACTAAATCATCGAGAGCCTCACCACCACAAAGTTGGTAGAGGGTTGACCGCACTCGCGAAGCATAGCGCCGATACAGTTGGCGGAAACTCTGTTGGTTTCCTTGTTGGCACTGTAGCACCAAGTCGATGTCGGTTTCAGGCTCTTGAGCAGCAGGGTCATTGTTTGACGCCTCGGCAGGTATTACTGACACCTGTGTTCTCCCTCACCAGTTGGTTTTCATACTTCTTTAGACTGAGGTGGTAAGACAAAGGTTCATTGAACAGTGACCAGTAAGCAGTAAGCAGCGAGCAGTGATACCAAATCCGGGTTGACTACCCCCTTTATCAGGAAGGATAATCTCCCTCAGTGCGATCGCAAAAATGGAAGTAGTTCAAACCGCGTTGACAAACAAGGTTAAGTGCTATTAATTCTCAATAAACAAAACTTCTTGTCTCTAACTTTTTGGTGCAGTTTTTTTTAAACTCTTGTTGTGCTTCTGGGTCGGCTTTCGCGTGACGAGGACGTGGTCTTTGAGCAGAATAACGACATTTTTTAAGGTAGTCCCATCCTATGCAGAGGCCAAACTTTCTCTCGCCCTGTCTTTTTGGCAATCCAATCGGCTACATAAGAGTCCAGTCCAGATGCCTTTGTCTTCTGGTTGCTGTTTTAGGCTTAAACGTAATTCTTCTAGTTGCTCACTATTAAGCAGGGCGTGGGATGGGAGGATTGGGCGCTGACGGCGGCGATTGGCGATGGCCACTACCCCTTGTTGATTCTACGCCTTGACTATGTCCTTGGCGTAATCATAGTTCAATCCCACGGCAAGAGATGCTTGCTGGATTGTCCAGTGTTGAGACACTAACCACAGTAGATGCCAACGACGTGATTCATTCCACTCGATCTGAGCAACCGAAGTAGCGGGACTTCAGTTCGCTGCTTGTCAGGTAAGGTTGGAGATGCGCTTTTTTGACCATGTCTCACGAAGCGATAGCGTT
>NZ_DATNPA010000517.1:0-31936 GCF_036703385.1 Allocoleopsis sp.
GGGGTGAGCCAGGAAGCCCGCCCCTGATCAGTGCTACTCGTGTCGCCTGCTCCACAAGATTGGCTAACTTATTTTTTGGTAATCCCTTAGGGCACGTTCAACGAGGGGGAATGCCATCTGCCCTTGATCGCATTATCACCACCGCCTTTGGTAAGGCAGCCGTTGATTTAGGTACTCAAAAAAAGTATGACCAAATGGTAACATGGCAAAAAAGTCAAGTTGTGAATGTTCCCTTAGAAAACGTTTTGCTCCAAAGTCCATCTCCTGTTAGCCCCAATAGTTATTTGGTGCAAACAGCAAGAGCATTGGGGACTTATATTGGTGAGCTTCCGGACTAGGTGGCAAAGGCGGTCAGGAAGACAACTAGACTCTCACTTTGGAACATAACTAGTAACCGTGATTTTTGCTCACTTATGTAACTCACCTACTATGCTTAACTGTGGTGTGGTTCAACGAGGATAGTATGTCAGAGTTTCTCGATTTTCTGAGACATAAGTTTGCTTACGTGGCAATTGGAGAATTTAAACCTGGGAAGTTTGAAGAGGCCAAGCAACTCTATGAAAAAGCGGTTTCTACCTACGCCGAAGGCTTTAAAGGAGCCTACCTCCTGCAAAAGCCAGGAACTGACGAAGGAATTGCTGTCATTTTTTGGGAGAATGTGGGAGATATGGAAGCTAATCAAAATGAGGCTTACCATGCGCTTTTAAAAGAGATGACACCTTTGTTTGCCAAAGCACCAACCACTGACTTTTATGAACTTGTCAGTGAAATTCACGCCCAAGAGGAATGACACCCTCTCTCACTAAGTCGAATAATATCTGAGAGGCGAATAGTGAGAACTTTAGTCCTCTTGTCAGAGGCACTTTAGTGCCTACTACAAACTAGGGTTTGTGTAGGGTGGGTTATGGCTATGCCTAACCCACTAAAGCCTCGAATAAAAGTGCGTTACGCAACCCTAACACACCCTACAATTTGGCTGGAGTTTTCGGAGATATCTATGGGATATTCCAAAGCTGATAGATATCAGAATTCAGCTGACCAGACAATTTTAGATTTTAGAGCTGACAGCTGATGACCTTTATCCAGCAGCACAACGTACAAGTATTCCCGTGGAGTTGTGAATTAGATTTGTTAAATCCTGAATAATTTCAGTACTCACACATTTAAGCAGTTGTACCGGGTAGGGAGACTCTTCACTGGCTGTATGATTCTCCCGCCCACCCAACTGACGGGTTAACGGTTTGGGGCGCTTGGGGGTGTTCAGTTGAATTTCATCGGGCACGAGGGATTGCATCAAGTGAATGTAATGGGTTTGGGTGTCCATGTCCCAAGGTGTCAGAAGCATTGTTTGAATAGCTATTTCCCCGCTAAACTCAGCTCTAAATTGCTGTATTCCCTGCCAAATATTGGCTAAATCAATCCCCTCTACAGGTTTATTAATACGTCGCAGTTGGTCGGGTGATGTGGTATCGAGTTTAATGGATACTTTATCAGCGAAGCTTAGTGCCTTACGAACCTCTGGATTTCCCAGTAAGGTGCCGTTAGTCAGCACTAGGGTGGGATGACCTGTGCATTGCTGAATGGATGTTATGATTTCTCCTAAATTCAGTGCTAATGTGGGTTCACCACTGCCACTGAGGGTGATAATATCAACATCCCAAGGAGTAAAAGATTGCAAATCTTATAAAATTTTTTCGGTAGAAATATAGATAGCGCGTGAAGCGAAGCTATCCCGAAGGAAATCGCACGTTTTTTGTTGAATTTCCCCTAGCTGGCAATAAACACAATTAAAGGAACAAATCGATACTTGACCAATAGGGTCAATACCCAAAGAGCGCCCATATCGCCAGGAGGAAACGGGGCCGTACACAGAAGAGAATGTTGTACTTGTCATAATTCAGTTGGAACATACGCCTCAGGTATAGAGCCATGCTCCCTCTGTTGTTCCAAAAAAGCCTCAACAGTTTGGTTAAAGGCTTCAGACTGTACCAAAAACGGCCAATGATTACCGGGAACTTGGCGAATCTCTAAGTTTTTCAGGGATGTTCTGTAGGGTTTAAGTTGCCAATTTGTGCGGTTAACCCCTTGTTCTGGCTGGATGAACAGGGTGGGGATATCAATGGGATCAGTCAACCCTGCAACTCGCATCACGTCCTCAAAAATCTGATCGCGGGCTGGGATAATAAATTTGCTGCCCCAGCGACCATCGGATTTTTGTTCAATGCCTGCCTGGAAAACTTGCTGTTGCAATGAACTCCATCCCTGATATAAATTTAACTGACGGGCTTGCTGCTCGGCGTCTTCATAGCTGGCAAATGGTCCCATGCCTTGGAGGAACGGCAAGACCCGATATAAGAAGGGGAATGTCACCTTCATCACACTGGGCATTTTCCAGACAAATATCGGATCGACCAGAATCATACTGCGCAAACATTCAGGATGTTGCCGTGCCCAGATGAGTGCGACTTTGCCTGTCCAAGAGTGACCCAGAACATGAGCTGAAGACCACCCCAAGTGTTTCATTAGGGCTTCTAGATCGGCGATCGCATCGGTAAAGGTATAACCCCTATCCGGCTTACTACTTTCACCATGACCGCGCATATCCGGTGCAACAATATGGTAGCGATCGCCTAGAGAATCTCCCAAGCTCGACCAAACGAGGGCATGGTCAGCTAAGCCATGCAACAACAGTAAGGGTTCCTTTCCTTGATTCCATTCTAGGTAAGAAAGTTGGATATCAGGCAAGGATAAGATTTGACGTACAGGTAGCATGACTTCTTGGGGCAGTTACGAGACAGCATCCCTAGAAATAGTACTCCCAAGTGTAATCACTATTGAGGCAGCCGGAAGCTACGCAGCTATATCCACCTCTTTAATGTCGAACGCAGTTATTCACTTCTGGCTCCTTGAATGTTTGGACAGATTGTCTGGGCAATGCGATCGCCGGGTGGTTGTTCTTGCCAGCCAGACAGTAAACCCAACAGTTCCGACTTGAGAATTTCTAAGGCTTCAATTTGCTCAGTAATGGCCTGTACTTTGAGCAATAAATGCTGCTTCACCGTACCACAGGGCAACTCACCGGAGTCGTGGACTTCCAGGATATCGCGAATCTCACTCAAACTGAGCCCTAAAGATTGCGATCGCTTAATAAATGCCAGGCGATTGAGCACCTGGCTGTTGAAAAGGCGGTAGCCAGATTCCGAGCGAGTCGTGGTCGGTTCGAGAAGGCCAATCTCTTCATAGTAACGAATTGTCTTAACCGACATTCCCGTAAGATTGGCAACTTCGCCAATCTTGAGTCCCTCATGGACACGAGATGCAGCATCGCTTTGCCCTACCCGACTCTTCGGGTTCGGCTTAGTATTAGGGGAACTCCTCCCCTTCAGATTCTGCTTTGCAGTACGGGGAACGGAGCGATCGCGTTCCGCTTCACTATCGAGAGCAGAGTTGCCCATCGTTTCTCTAGTTGTGGTGAACGAGAATCCTTATCCAATTGCTTGCGGGTGCTGAGCGCTTTTTAAAGCACTAACAACGGTATGAGGCTGGAATCCTCATCAACCCATCACTTAGCGAGGTGGCTGACGTTTGGTAGTACTGAGCATCGGTAAGGCAGGGCGCGACGAGGATGGAGGAAGATAGTGTGTAACAGGCTGATCGGCTAGCTCAGTCTCCCGACGCTGAGTTTGCCACCAGCGGAGTGCTACGGCTAGCACTACCATCATTAATCCAAAACTGAGAAGTGACCAGCGCTCACCAACGCCACCAAGCACAGCATCTACAGCTCCGACAATAACGATAAAGCTAGAAATTGGCTCTTTGCGGTAAGCCGCCTTTAAAATTCGAGGCAATAAAGCATTCATCACGGCTTGTTACTTACTCTATTCGATATTAGTATTTAATCTACTTCCAGGTTATCTCATTGGCGTCCGAACAACGAGCCGCATCTACAGCACTGACTCTCTATAAATTTTTGATCGTTTGAATCACGTCTGCCAACGTCATGAATTTTCTGAGTTTACCTTTAAATAGATTTGTGACCCAGTCCAAAAATGGGTATAAGCCCCCGGAATTATCCCCCAAGCTTTAGAGATGAAGGTCAATCCCAAATCCAAAATCCTCGCCTTCAAAATCGAATGACGATGGCTTAGTCTGTTCAAATCTCAAAAGACGGATGAAAAGCGATGGAAGTTTCTGGTGCGCTAGAGCCGAATTTTTGTCTTATTTTAGACCCAGCCAGGTTAGCAGTCCTTGACCCGTCGAGTACTCAATAATCAAAGTCAAGAGAAAACCAATCATTGCAGCCCGACCATTCAATCGTTCTGCGTAGTCGTTGAAGCCAAACTTGGGTTCTTCGAGCTGGGGAGTTGTGGTGGGTTTGGGCTGTGTCATCGTTTTATAACCTCACGCTTCTTAGTTACATTCCTTTAACAATTTTAATCGTTCTTCAATCAGGAACCATTGTCAAGCCTGAAATTAGGATTGGGGATCAGGCAAATTTTCTTCAGTTCCTTATCCCTAGCGGCTTTCTAGCCAGAAGGTTATTCCGCCCACAAATTTTAATAGCCATACTGGTATTTAAGACCTCTTGAAAAGGGCAGCAGTCTGACCAAGCCTCGATCCCAGAAGGAGTGTTTGAAGACTGCTCAATTTGTTCACCTCTTGTACCTGGAATGTTCGTAGGCTGTTCGTCGTTAGCGGAGCCATTGGGTAGGCGAATTGGATTTGTGTAGCCGCCGACTATAGCCTTTCGCCAACTCGTGCAAGATCTGAGTCAAGCACTCCTACAAGGTGTCGGAATTAATCATTCACCGTTGCCTAATGCCGTCAGGAAAAGCATCGGTGCTTAATAGAGGTAAAAAGATGGAAATAGGTGTTCCCAAAGAAACGAAAGACCAGGAATTTCGTGTCGGTTTAAGTCCTAGCAGCGTCAGAGTATTGTGTGAAGCGGGTCACGGTGTGTTTGTTGAGAAGGGTGCGGGCATCGGTGCTGGATTCACGGATGAAGACTACGAGCAGGCAGGAGCAAGGATTGTCTCGGAGGCAGACGAGGCTTGGAATCGAGACTTAGTGGTTAAGGTGAAGGAACCGCTCAAGCCAGAGTATCAGTTTCTCCAAAAAGGGCAGCTGCTGTTTACCTATCTACACTTAGCAGCCGATCGCGCTCTAACTGAACACTTGATTGATTGTGGGGTCAGTGCGATCGCCTATGAAACTGTCGAACTTCCCGATGGTAGACTACCCCTGCTCACCCCCATGAGCATCATCGCTGGTCGTCTTGCTGTGCAATTTGGGGCGAGGTATCTAGAACGCCAGCAAGGAGGACGGGGTGTTCTTTTGGGTGGTATTCCAGGTGTTCGACCCGGTAAGGTGGTGATTATCGGTGGTGGCGTTGTCGGCACGGAAGCCGCCAAGATTGCCGTAGGGATGGGTGCCCAAGTGCAAATTTTCGATGTCAATGTGGAGCGCTTAGCTTATTTAGAAACCCTCTTCGGCTCCAGGGTAGAGCTGCTCTATAGTAGCTCAGCTTCTATTGACGAAGTTGTCCCAGAGGCCGACTTGCTCATTGGTGCGGTTTTAGTGCCAGGGCGTCGAGCACCCATCCTGGTGCATCGGAGTTTAGTGCAAAAGATGCATCCGGGTTCGGTCATTGTTGACGTTGCTGTAGATCAAGGTGGCTGCATTGAGACCTTGCGACCAACCTCTCATACCAATCCTACTTATGTCGAGGAGGGCGTTGTTCATTTTGGCGTTCCCAATATGCCGGGAGCTGTGCCTTGGACAGCCACACAGGCACTCAATAACAGCACACTTCCCTACGTCCTCAAGCTGGCGAATCACGCGTTAGGCGCTCTAAAACTCGACTCTGCTTTGGGTAAAGGGCTCAATATCCAGCACCATCAGCTGGTTCACCCAGCGGTGCAGCAGGTGTTTCCAGATTTGGTGGGGTGAGAAGTCATTAGTCATTGAGCCGACTAATGATCAGGCACGGGCAGCAAAAGAAGATGAGCTTCTTGCTGCCTATGCGATCGCCTCAACTCGACGAGATTGGCAGGCGCTTGCTACCACTGAGTACCTCTTCAAAGGCTTGGGCTGATAAAGGAGGGCTGAACCAATAGCCCTGAATCTGATCGCACTGATGCCCGTGGAAGAAAGCGAGTTCAGCTTCCGTTTCCACTCCTTCAGCAACGACCTTCAGATCCAGACTGCGAGCCATTTGCAGAATAGCGGTTGTAATCGCCTCGTTCTTGGCATCTTGTGTAAGCTGGGAGACAAATGAGCGGTCTATCTTCAAAATATCGAACGGCAATTGTCTTAGGTAGCTTAAAGAGGAATAACCGGTGCCAAAATCATCAATCGAGATTTGAATACCGAGGGCTTTTAATTCACTCAAAGTTGCGATCGCAACTTCAGGGTTTTGCATCACTGTACTTTCAGTTAGTTCTAACTCTAAATACCTAGGGTCAAGTCCAGTTTCTCTGAGGATTTCCACGATTAACTCACTCAGATGCGGTTGACTAAACTGATGTCCTGATAAATTGACCGCGATCCTAATAGGGGGTAATCCACTACTTTGCCAGACTTGAGCCTGGGCACAGGCTGTCCTTAAAATCCACTCTCCCAGTGGGATGATAAACTCAGTTTTCTCCGCCAACGGAATAAATTCACCCGGCGAAACGAAGCCTCGTTCTGGGTGACACCAGCGCACTAGGGCTTCTGCTCCCTCAATTTCTCCGTTTCGCAGATTCACCTTAGGCTGATAGTAAACCTGGAATTCTTGACGTTCCAAAGCTTGGTGCAGCTCAAGTTCGAGTAATAGCTCGGCTTGAGATTGAGTCCCGATCGAGGCAATGTAAAACTGATAGGGCGTCTTTCCCGGCTTCTGAGCTTCTTCCCTGGCGGCGCTGGCATGTTTAATCAGGGTGTCTAAGTCACGCCCATCGCGCCCAAAGACGGCAATCCCAATCTTGGGCGTGAGAAAAAGTTCATGGGTGCCCACACGTAACGGTGAAGAGAAAGCATCGATGAGACTTTCCGCTATCTTGGCAACCTCGCCACGATTAGGATTCGGGGTTAGAAGAATCACAAATTGAGCAGCACCCAAATGAGCAACCGTGTCCAGTGTACTGACGCAATTCTGAAGCCGTTCTGCTACAGCCTGGAGCAATAAGTCACCACTGCTCGGTCCAAGGGTATTGTGAAATCGTTTGAGCTGCTCAAAGCCGACCGAGAGGATGGGAATCCTGCGCTGGCGGGCATGGGATTGAGCAAGTAACTGATGCAATCGCTCTTGCAACAAGACTTGATTGGGCAGCTTGGTCAAATGGTTATAACGCAGCAGGTAGTCTAGTTGAGCTTGCGTCTGCTGAAGTTCAACACTATGCTGCTGGGCTAGAGATGCTTTTTTTTGCAGTCGAGTAGCGATCGCATCTAGTAATTCCGCTCTGGTAAACGGTTTCGTGAGGTAATCATCTGCCCCCAAGGACATGGCCTGACGCCAATCTGCGCGATCAACTTTGGCGGTGAGAAAAATAAACGGAATGGTTGCGGTGGCTGGGTCTTGTTGCAATGCCTTTAAAACACCATAGCCATCGAGCTTGGGCATAAGCATGTCGCAAACAATCACATCAGGCTGTTCGCGGCGAGCCAATTCTAGTCCACTCTTGCCATTATCTGCACCAAGGGCCTGAAACCCTTCTGCACTCAGGAGTTTGATTAGATTAACGCGAATCGCTCGCTCGTCCTCTATTACTAGAATTTTATACATCGGTTCTGGTCCTTTGAATAGGCTAAATTGACACGATAACGTGACGGAAGTGCTGTGTAGCGATGAATTGGCTAGTTAGTTTAACCCTGGCTTGAGAAGAGCAGATTCATCGGTTATGTAATTTGGCTTGCGTCTCCGAATCGTGTTTGTTTTGTTGTGTAATACCATTTGGGTTTAAACTTGCTTGGCACATTTGAATTTCTGAAACTGCCTACTGGCAGGACTTTTAAAATCCAAAATCTAAAATCCAAAATCCAAAATGGTATGAGGTGGCAGACGATTCAATACAGGAAGAGAGAAATGGTTTTTTAAGGGCAGTGACACGGTAAATCTCGTTCCTCTTCCCACTTCACTCTCTACGGCGATTTCACCCCGATGTAGGTCAACGCAGGTCTTAACAATCGCAAGCCCTAATCCTGTTCCAGCGATCGCACCTACATTTTTCGCCCGATAGAAAAACTCAAACAGTCGGGATTGGTCTTCTCTCGGTATCCCTATACCCTGATCTTCTATGTGGAAAATCGCTTTGTCATCCTGACAAGTCAGTTTAAAGTAAACCTGAGCCCCTGCCGGAGAATACTTAATTGCATTCAAGAGTAAGTTACTCAGCAGTTGCCTGAGCAGTTTTTTATCCATGCAGGCTAAGAACCTGTGACCTCGACACACCAACGTTAGCGTGTGTTGGATGCCTGAAGGAGTTGGGTTTAAACTCATCCCTCGCTGAATCTCGGCAACTAACTCTTGGCAGAACTCATTGAGTAATAGCGGTTCTGGGTTAAATCGAACTTGTCCCGCTTCAGCGGTGCCAATAAACAGCGAATCTTCCAATAGCTGAAGCATGTGTTTGACAGCATCTTGAATCAGATGTAGCTGTTCCACTTGGTCTTCTTTTGTCCATTCGTAGTATTCCAGTAACTCCGCTGTGGACATGATTGTCGCCAGTGGCGTTCGGAACTCGTGAGAGGTAATGGAGATAAAGCGAGACTTGAGATCTCCCAATTCTTTTTCCTTGGAGAGTGCATTCAAAATCTCGACTTCTGCTAACTTACGCTCTGTAACGTCTTCCGCAATCCCTGCAATACGCTCAGACACACCGGCTGGATTGAAAATATGAAAGGCACGCACCCAGACCCAACGCACTGAACCATTCGGTCGCACAACCCGATACTCCTGATCAAAATCTTGCACCTGTTGGAGACATGAAGTCAAGGCAGCTTTTATGCGATCGCGGTCTTCTGGGTGTACACTGTCCAACCAAGATTTCGGCTGCTCGTACAAACTCTGAGTGGTGCGTCCCCACAGTTCCTCATAGGCGGGACTGATGTAGAGTATCTGACTCAGATCAGGAAGAGTCAAGAAGAAAACTTCACGGATGTTTTCTGTCAACTGACGAAACTGCTCTTCCCTTAAGCGCAGCTCCTCCTGTGTTTGTTTATACTCTGTGATGTCAAAGAGGACGCCATCTAAGCACAACAGACTACCATCTGCGGCAAATACTCCTTGGCCTTTCTGGTAGACCCATCTTACACTCCCGTCTTTTCGGACAAGTTGGTACTCCAGCACATAAGGCTTTCGTAGTGCTACATACTCTGATATAGTCTGCTGAATCCTTGCTCGATCTTGGAGAGCAATGACGCTGGCAAACGTCCGGACTTGATTGTGGAGAAAGTCAGCGGCAGGATAACCAGACATCTCTTCAATCACATCACTAAGGAAATCCATTGTCCAGTCATCATCATAGGCACAGCGGTAGACGACACCAGGGATATGGGCAACTAAAGAACGGAATCGTTCCTCGCTCTCTCGCAATGCTTCTTCCGCCTGCTTCTGCTCGGTAATGTCACGCCCCATCATTAGGACTTGATCTTCACCATAGAACACCGTCCGAATCTCGTAGTGACGCAGTTCTCCCTTGAGCCATATCGGCGCTTCTGAAACTTGAACCTTACCTGTCGAGAAAGCGGCTTCTACATCAGCAATCACTCGAATCGCTAACTCCTGTGGCAATACCTCAGCGATTTTTTTCCCCAGAAATGCTCGAGCAGGGATCAGCGTCTGGCTATTTTTTGCTGGGATAAAGTCTATATAGGTACCATCTCGACGAATTCGCAGCAAGGCATCAGGAATAGCCTCAAGCAGGGCGCGGTTTGCCGCTTCGCTTTGCCGTAACGCTTGCTGTGCCAAAAAGCTTTCATTCCACAGAGAGATTGCCGCTGCCGCACTTCTGAGCAAATCAACTTCGGAGGCTTGCCAAGGGTGGTCTTCTGTACAGTTGTCAAAGCCAATAAACCCAAAAAACGTGCCATTGACTGTCAGGGGCAAAATTAGAATCGAAAGGATGCCCTGACGTTCTAAAAGTACACGTTCTGATTCGGGAAATTCGGTAACACTACCGGCAATAATTTCATTTTGCGACAAAATTTGACGCCAGCGGGGGAAAAGGTCGTCATAAACAAGGTTTTGCCCTGTCGCATCATCAATTTTCGGCCTAATTGCTGGGGCACACCATTCAGCCTTTGGACTCATGAGCAGACGACCTCGCTCATCTCGGTGGTTTTCAAATACGTAAACGCGGCTGGCACCGGAAACTTGTCCCAGTACTTTGAGAATCTCGTTGTAGGGCTTTTGTCTGATAAACGCCTGCTGAGTGTCCCTCTCAAATGCTAATAATCGACGCTGCACTTCGACTAAGGCCGCTAAATAACGTTCGCGTTCTGCCAGTGCCGCTTCGCCTAGATGGCGCTCTGTAATGTCATGAAGGGTGCCACAAGTACCAGTAATTAGGCGGTTAGCATTAAACGTTAATTGGGCGAATACCTCGATCCAGCGATAGCTACCGCAGGCAGTTCGGTAGCGAACCTCATGGCGGCAGTATTCTTGTTTGCCTTCAATTAAGAGTTGAAATTCGTCTAAGTTGCGTTGCCGATCATCGGGATGAACGTAATCTAAAAAGGGAGTGCCGATACTATCTGCGATCGCAAAATCGGTAATTTTACTCCAAGCCGGATTCAAAAAAGTCCAATCTCCCTTAATATCGGTCTGAAAAATGACTTCTTTGACGTTGTCAACCACTGAACGATACTGTTCCTCTCGTTCTCTTAGAGAGGTTTCCACTTGTTGGCGTTGCTCAATTTCCCCTTGAAGCTGGAGGATAACCTCCTTCAACTCCGCTAAGGCTTGCCTTAATTCTTGGGTTCGCTCTTCTACTCGTATTTCTAGGTGGTTTTTGGCTTGTTGCAAAGCCTTCTCTGTCAATGTGCGATCGGTAATATCCTGGCCTAAAGAAGCAATACTAATTACCTGACTATCAGAGTCAATCAGCGGTGTGTTGTACCACTCACAATAAATTTTTTGCCCTTCTTTGGTGCAATTTTCATGGGTGTTTCTTGTCCCATTTTTTTGCTGTAACAACTGCTTTCCAAATTCGTATACTTGTTCTTTTCTGCTGTCAGGCACGATCAGTTCAACGGCATGACGCCCCAAGACTTCGCTTTTGCTATAGCCAAAAATCTTTTCAGCTGCTGGGTTCCAGTCCACAACCTCAAAATTCGGTGTCCATTCAATCACAGCTAATGGAGTCTGCTGAACTAGCAGGGAAAGGCGTTGTGTATATGCTCGTAGCTCAGCTTCAGTCTGTCGATGCCTTTGAATTTCTTGGGCTAGCGCTTGATTTGCCCTTTCCAGATTGAGGAGGTTCGGCAGCCCTAACGCTTGAGGTATTGAATGCACCAATTTCCTAGCCATGTAGAAAGCAACTCCAGCACCAATTGCCTTGAACAAACTAGAAAACCCATAATCAGGGTGCCACACACTCCATAATTCCAGCAAGTGAGTGGTACTACAGGCAAGAATGAAGGCGCAGAACAGCCAGAAAATTTTCTGAAAAGGAATATCAGGACGCTGCTGTAGGAAATAGGCTAAAAGCAGCGAAATAGAGAAATAGGAAAGGATAATGATAAAATCACTGGCTATATTTAGCCTAAGAATACTCGACTTCCAGAGAGCGCCATATCCGTTGGAGATAAAACTTCCATCAAAAAATATCTGTATGACTTTGAACATCATCTCATCATAGTTCCGGATAATGGCGTGTGAATGTTTAGCTCTAAAGTAACTCAGATAAGTTTATTTTTTTCCTCAATATGGACTATTCTTCAAAACTTTATTAATACTTTTAGAGAAAAATGAACCTTCTATATAAGTTGTTTTATAAATTTTATCTAATACATTAAATATTTTTATTTTATTATTTGTTAATGTTCACGCTGTTTGGATGCGTCTAACTTATGAATTATATAAAATCACACTCGAAGCTCATACAGCTAGATAATTTGACGAAACCACAAACGTTTAAAGTTTTGCAGATGCAAGTGACTGAGAGAGGTATAGCTCTCGTCCCCTAAAAACTGACCTACTAATCTCTGTATTATTATTTATTTTCAAGAGATTAAAAGATTAAAACATGGGTGAATTAATAGGTGTTGCAAAAATGATACTTTATCAAAAACATAGAATTAATATGATAACTTTTAAAATGAATTAACAAAATTAATAAAACCTACATAAGAAGAATTTAATTTCGGCTTGATTGTACATAAACAACTAAATTATCTTAGTATAAAATAGTCAAAAAGTAAGTTAGTTGAACTGGGTTTGATGACTCATTTAATTCAATACAGTTTGTGTTTGCTCTTCATGTAACCTGAAATTGTTACAACAACCAAGCCTCAACTTCAATCTGAGTGCAACTCTAACTGTGCCCCAACCCCTGTTCTAAACAATTCATCGATAGTCCAGGCAACTCCCTAGACTTGATAGATTTGAACGTTAATCATAATCGTTATGAGTATGGCTTGCTAGTCCCCAGTGTACTCATATAGTAAGTAATACTGCCCCACTAGTAATCGAGCTCACACACTTCAGCCGTATCCCGTCACTAGGGTGAATTATTCGTTGTCACAAAAAAATTCAATCAAGTTCACAAGTTGCCACAGGATGCGATCGCTGATCGAGGAGGAGGTTTGTCGGATATTAAACTTGGCATGTTCAACACTGCCAGCCAAGGACGGCAGACCTATTAGGGTATAAATACTCAGTGCTTACACAATCTTTACTTCTTTTTATAGAAGCTTCACATCAGCTTGCCGTTAAATCACAAAAACTAGGTGATATGGATAACAGGGGAAATTACCAAAACAACAGGGATAATCACCTATGTGTCTAGCGCTGGTTGTAGACGATGATCCAACACAACAACTAATCATCTCCAAACTTCTCAAAAAGATTGGCCTAGAAGTGATTGTGGCAAGTGATGGTGTTGAAGCACTAGAGCAGGTTAAATCAACCTCTCCAGTACTCGTGATTTTGGACATCCTCATGCCGCGAATGAATGGCTACGAAGTCTGTCAGCAGCTGAAGTCAAATGAGAAAACTCAGCATTTACCAGTGATAATGTACTCTGGGCAAGAACGAGAATTTAATTTCTTAAACACAAGGAGCAAATCTGGAGCTGATGCTTACCTCTCTAAGCTTTGCCGTCCTCAAGAACTTCTCAACACCATTCATCAGCTGTTACCAAAGAAAAAGCAATCAGCAGCTCTGAGTTAACGGAGCATCAAGAATTCGTAATTTTTAATTTGTAATTCGTAATTACCCCTCATTAGGAATCTGGGGGGTTGAAACCAGTAAAAAATTTGTCTTTTTCCATCAATGAATTGAGAGGCTTGCATCCTGAATTAATTAATTAGTAATTACGAACTACGAATTACTAATTATTTGGTCACCGCCGACTTGACCATCAAGGCTGTCACTTGCCGTAATAATTGTACAGGTTCGATAGGCTTAGGCAAGTAATCATCGACGATCGCATGTAGGTCTTCCTCTTGGTTTTCAGTGAGAGTGAAACTGGTTAAAGCTAGAATTTTAATTTGTTGAGTGGATGGTGAGGTACGCAGGCAATGGGTTATCTCATAACCATCCATTCCCCGTAACTGCCAGTCAACAATCACAGCATTGGGTTGGAGTAGTTCAATTTGCCCAAAGGCGGTGGAACCATCCACTAACCAGACGACATGATAACCTGCTGCTGTGAGGATGTCGCATATTGAAGTGGCACTATCTTCATCATCTTCTACTAAAACAATGCTGCCTTGAACCGTAGAACTACTAGTGGAAGTTGCCGTTTCTCTGGTCGAGTTGGCGGAAACTAAGGGTTGAGCTGGCAACCAAACCGTAAAAAAAGAACCCTCACCGACTACAGATTCAACCTCAATTCTCCCCCCATGTAGTTCTACCAACTGTTTCGTCAGCGCTAAACCCAGACCAGTCCCTTCATAGTTGCGCTGGTACACCGCCTCTATCTGCTGAAACTTTTGGAAGAGAAGGGGTAAGTGTTCCTCAGCAATACCAATGCCCGTGTCTTCAACTTGAAACACAGCCAGGTGCTGCTCTCGCCAGACTCGTAGAGTTACCTTCCCGCCTGAGGGAGTAAATTTGATAGCATTACCTAGGAGATTAAAAAGAATTTGCCTAACTCGTCGCTGATCGGCACAGAAGCGATCTTGAGCGTTGTCCACTGGGTGGTGTTGAGCTTCACCCCGTTTCGCCAGCACTAAAGGAAGCGCTCCGTTAACGCCTGGTGCTGTTATTCGCACATCCATCTCCAATTCCACCTGGCGAAAGTATGCTTTTTCCTGAAAGGTTCTCATCGTTTGGCGAGCCAGGTTACTTAGAGAAAACTCGCTGATGTTCAAGACGGCTTTCCCCGCCTCAACTTGAGACAAATCCAAAATATCGTTGATTAGCTCCAAGAGATGTTCTCCACTCTCTTGGATATTTTTTAGATAGCGTCGCTGTTTTTGAAGAGGAACCTGCTGCGAACCATCCTGACCAAAAGACCAGCGCAACAGTGTTGCAGACATCCCAATCACACAAGTCAGCGGCGTTCGTAATTCATGACTCATGGTGGCTAGAAATTCACTCTTAGCACGGCTAGCGGCTTGAGCCGCTTGCAGGGTATCTCGAAGCTCTTGCGTGCGCTCAATCACCCGCTGTTCCAGGGTGGTCTTTTGCTGTTGTAACTGAGCGTACAACTGAGCTTGGTTGATAGCAACCGCGACATGTTCGGCAATCTGCTTGAGAAATGTTTTTTCACTATCTCGCCAATGACGCGGTTCAAAACACTGATTGGCAATGAGTAATCCCCACAGCTTGTCCTGCACGATAATTGGTGTAACCAACTTAGCGCGTACCTGAAAGCGTCGCATCAGCTCTAAGATGCAAGACGAAGCCGGGTAAGCCGCTTCGACATCATCAATGCCTAAAGTCACCCCTTGGCGATATTTTTCTCTACAGTTGGGTCCTTGTTCCTGGGCTGAGCAGTCCTCCTTTTCCATCACACTGATCGCTGAAGAGATAGCCTCAGACGCTCTGGCTTCATAGGCCACTCGACCCCAACGGACTATAGATTCCAGCAGTGAGACTTTAGAAGTTGGGAGTAACTTGGATGCTTCTATCGGGTCTCCTGCACAGGGAATCTCATCTAGGATACCGACAGAGGCACAATTAAATTCGTCAAATTGATAGATCAATAATCGATCAACCTGGAGCAACTGTCGCACCTGCTCAACGGCTGTTTGCAGAATGACCGGTAAATCTAAGCTCTGGCGCATTTGGGCGGTTACCTGATGCAGTAGTCGCTCCTGTTCAACCTGTTGGCGCAGCGCCTGTGCGACTAGGGGTTGACAAACAGCAACGGAGGATTGGATGAAGTCGCTGGTTGTGCCACAGGCAAAAATTTCCAGTAGTGAGAGCGTAAATTCGGTCTGAAGGGCTGGATCATTAGTTCGGAGGCTGCTTTGGGCATAATGGAGTAATTTTCGGGCAACGGTATTGTTGCTCTTGTGGTCAATTCGTTGAGTTAGGAAGGAAGCGATCGCCCTGGGCTCGAAGGTCAACCCTACCTGATACAATCTCGACTGAGCCTCATACCCAGCGATCGGCTCTGGCTCCTGCGGTTCCCCTAATAACAGCACACTAAATCGTTCTGATACTAGAACAGCAAACCGTTGGGTCTGAGGCTCAGGAGTTGCGGCCTCATAAGCAAGACCCTCTGCCGTCATGAGGACAGCCTCCTCACCGAGCGTTAACTTCATCTGCTGTAACAAGTCTTGCAGCCGCTCAAACATAGCCAATGGCAAAGTTCGGCTGAATTTTGGATCACCCAGTATAGGCATTGCTTTGGTCTATGTGTGACGCTTTTCTCCCTTCGTTGATGCTATTCGAGACCTAATGACCCAAGGGTAATATATTCTTCAATCTTCATCATTTGCATCTACCCGCCGACTAAAACATGAGATAACAAATTGGAGTCGCTATTCGACCAAGCCAGAGGACAAAACCATGCATCGCATCGCCGCAACACCAGGAGGGTGGAACCCTCAAGCAGAAGGCGTGATTTTCATTGAACAGTCACCAGCACCCATTGTTGTTCTGACAGCAGCGGACACAGATATTCAGACTCTGGCAGCATCAACCTCTCAATTACCATTGGATTTCCCTGAAGTACGGGTGGTCAATCTTTTGCAGTTGCAGCAGCAACTAACGATTGATACCTATGCAGAAAATGTCTTATCGTCTGCTCAGATTATTATTTTACGGCTCTTAGGGGGACGTGCCTACTGGTCTTATGGATTAGAGGTAGTGCAGGAGACCGTACAACAAACCAATGCAGCTTTGGTAGTGTTGCCAGGAGATGACCGCCCCGACCCAGATTTAATTAGTCATTCTACAGTAACGCTTGCTGTTGTTAACCAGCTATGGCGCTATCTCACAGAAGGCGGCAGTGAGAATTTTGCGAACGCCCTTAAATTTGTCGCTGATGTTTGCCTGGGGCAAACTTATAATCCACCACCGCCAAAACCCGTGCCTCGTGTTGGGCTTTATTTCTGGGGATTGGGTAATGGGAACCAGGGAAACCAGGGAAACCTGGAAGAGAATTCTCTCCCTCGTCTGCCTCATCCAAAATCGAAAATCCAAAATTTAAAATCCAAAGTTGGGATTTTGTTCTACCGTGCTCATTACTTGGCGGGTAATTTAACACCAATTGATGCGTTGTGTCAAGCTTTAACTCAGCGGCAGTTGGAACCTGTCCCTATATTTGTCTCTTCGTTACGTGACTCTGATGTGCAGGCCGAGTTGTTGACGTATTTTCAGCCAAAAGAGGGTTCTGGAATTGAGCTGTTGCTTAATACAACAAGTTTCTCTCTAGCGAAATTGGACGCGGAAACCCCTCAGTTGGAGTTGTGGAAGCGTCTGGATGTACCGGTATTGCAGGTTATCTTCAGTAGTGGCACGGTGGAACAGTGGAATTCGCAGTTTCAAGGGCTGACGCCACGGGATACGGCGATGAATGTAGCGCTGCCAGAGGTGGATGGGCGTATCATTAGCCGTGCGATTTCGTTTAAGTCGGTGCAATCCTGGAATCCCCGACTGGAAACGGATGTTGTGGTGTATGAGACGGTGCCTTGCCGCATTGACTTCGTTGCTGATTTAGCGGGGAGTTGGGTACGATTGCGGCAAACCCCACCGACTGAACGACGCATTGCTCTGATTTTGGCAAATTACCCGAACCGCGATGGACGCCTTGCTAATGGTGTGGGGTTAGATACGCCTGCGAGTTGTGTGGAAATTCTGAAGGCGTTGCAGCAGGCTGGTTATCAGGTTGAGGATGTTCCGGAAACTGGGGAGGAGTTGATTGGGCGGCTGACTTCTGGGGTAACGAATGACCCGGAGGGGCAGGATTTTCGTTTGGTGCGGCAGGAGTTGTGTTGGGAGGAGTATGGAGAGTATTTTGAGGGGTTGCCTCCGGAGGTTCAGAAGGGTATGGGTGAACGATGGGGATTTGGTTTTGAAACGAACCACAGAGGCGCAGAGGGCACGGAGGAGGAGGGGAAGAGAGGGGATTCCTGTTCGGCGTTTCCTATTTCAGGGATTCAGTTGGGGAATGTGTTTGTTGGGATTCAGCCTTCGCGCGGGTATGATGTTGACCCTAGTTTGAATTATCATGCGCCGGATTTGGAGCCGACTCATGCTTATCTGGCGTTTTATTATTGGCTGCGGCAGCATTTTGGGATGCAGGCGGTGGTGCATGTGGGTAAGCATGGAAATTTGGAGTGGTTGCCAGGTAAGAGTGTGGCGCTGTCCCAGAAGTGCTATCCGGAGGTGGCGTTGGGGGCGATGCCTCATTTGTATCCGTTTATTGTGAATGATCCGGGTGAGGGGTCTCAGGCAAAGCGTCGTTCACAAGCGGTGATTATTGACCACTTGACACCGCCGATGACTCGTGCACAGTTGTATGGCCCGTTGCAAAAGTTGGAAGGATTGATTGATGAGTATTATGAGGCGCAAAGTTTAGATCCTAAGCGATTGGGTGTGATTAGCGATCGCATTACTCAACTCATCCTCCAAGAAAATCTCCACCAAGATTTAGGACTTGAAACAGACGAAGTCCAAAACCCAGAATCCAATATCCAAAATCGGATTGATGGCTACCTGTGTGAATTGAAGGAAGCCCAAATTCGAGATGGTCTTCATATCTTTGGACGATGTCCCGATGGGCCTCAATTGCGGGATTTAATTGTAGCCATTGCCCGTCATCCAGATCATGGTCGTATCGGTTTAACTCGTGCTTTAGCTCAAGATTGGGGCTGGGATTTCGACCCTCTTACGGCTGATTTGTCAAGGGTCAACAATGTAGGGGCGGGCTTAGTTGATTCACGCAAAGATGATGTCTCTGTCGTAATGTCCAAACCCTCCCCTACAGGGGAGTATGGCAAAAATTGTCGTACTGTTGGTGACTTTGTTGAGGTACTGGAACAACAAGCCGCGGAGTTCGTGGAACAGCTAATCCAACATCAGATCCCCCCCTACCCCCCCTTAAAAAGGGGGGCTTCCAAAATCCAAAATCCTTTGGTGGGAGATGCAACACAACGAGAATTAGAATGGATATGCGATCGCCTGCTGCCTTCTCTCCAACAAACTAACCAAGAAATTACCCAACTGTTGCGAGGATTGGATGGGCGATATATTGAAAGTGGCCCATCTGGCGCACCGACGCGAGGACGCCCGGAAGTCTTACCCACAGGACGCAACTTCTATTCCGTTGATATTCGTGCGATTCCCACAGAAACAGCTTGGGCGGTTGGACGAAAGGCGGCTGAAGTATTAATTGAGCGCTATACCCAAGAAAATGGTGAATATCCCAAAACGCTGGGACTCTCAGTTTGGGGAACCTCAACCATGCGTACTGGCGGCGATGATTTAGCAGAAGCTTTAGCTTTATTGGGGGTTCAACCGATTTGGGATTATCCTTCGCGCCGAGTGGTGGATTTTGAAATCCTGCCCGTGTCAGCTTTGGGGCGTCCTCGTGTGGATGTGACGTTACGAATTTCTGGCTTTTCCCGCGATGCTTTTCCTAACTTAATTAGTTTATTTGACCAAGCAGTGGCAGCCGTTGCCGCCTTGGATGAATCGCCGGAGGATAATCCCTTAGCCGCGCAAGTTCAGCAGGAAGAAGAGATGTGGCTATCCCAGGGGTTGAGTCAGGAAGAGGCAGATGTGCGATCGCGCTACCGCATCTTTGGCTCTAAACCCGGAGCTTATGGTGCTGGGTTACAAGGTTTAATTGAAGCCCACAACTGGACGGATGAGCAAGACCTTGCCCGTGCTTACATTAATTGGAGTAGTTACGCCTATACGAGTACCCCCACTAACTCCTCCTCACTAAAACTTCAGTCGCAAAGTGGAGAAACTGAGGGAGTATCTACCCCTCCCCTTAATCAGGGAGGACTGGGGGGGATAGCCGCACCTGAAGCCTTTAATCAACGCCTCAAGCAGATGCAGATTGTACTGCACAACCAGGATAACCGGGAACACGATTTGCTTGATTCTGACGATTATTACCAATTCCAAGGCGGTTTAACAGCTGCGGTGCGGGCGTTAACAGGGAAGAATCCTCACACCTACTTTGGTGATAATTCAATTCCTGAAAACCCAAAAGTTCGGCAACTCCGAGAAGAAATTGCACGCGTGTACCGTTCTCGTGTTGTCAATCCTAAGTGGATTGAGGGAGTGATGCGGCACGGTTACAAAGGTGCATTTGAAATGGCAGCAACGGTAGATTATTTATTTGCCTACGATGCTACCGCTAATTGTGTGGAAGACCATATGTATCAGGGCGTTGCCTGTGCGTATATATTCGACTCAAAGGTGCAGGAATTTATCCAACAAAAGAACCCTTGGGCGCTGCGAGATATGGCTGAACGGTTACTAGAGGCGCATCAACGCGGGTTGTGGAAAGCGGTGAAGGGTGAAACGTTGGACAAGTTGAGAGCGATCGCTCTTCAAGCTGAAGCGGTGATTGAAGGCAATCATTCTTAACAGTGAACAGTTGGATGAAAAAATATCCATGTACAAAATTTGGGTTCGCAGCAAAGTCAGGATATTCTCTTCAGCTTTTCCCAATGCCTGGCTCGATCAGGCTTCAGTTCACGCCTTTGGTAGATGACGCTCAGCTCGAATTTTCTGCTTTATGTAGAATCTGAGCAGGCGACAAGGGGGACAAAGAAGATAAGGGGGACATTGATAGAGCTAATTACGGCAAACAGTGCAGGAGGAGTGCTTGCCCGTCGCCTCTTACCTGCTGCGATCGCTATTCCTCTGGTGTTGGGCTGGTTACAAATTCAAGGTGAGCGTCTTGGTTTATTTAACCCGGAGTTTGGAACGTCTGTTCTGGTTGTACTCAATATCACCCTCTTTCTCTGGCTAATTGGTTGGATCGCTCGACTGCTGCATCGGCTCGATTTACAACGGCAGTCGGCGGTTGAAGCACTGTACCAAGCTAATCATGCCCTAGAAGCCAGTATTGAGGAGCACGTTAGCGAAACGGCTCTGAAAGAGCATCGCTTCTTCACCCTTTCCCTCGATATGCTGTGTATTGTCGGGACTGATGGGTACTTCAAACAGCTCAACCCAGCTTGGGAAAGAATTCTTGGCTATAGTCAGGCAGAACTCCTAGCTGAACCGTTTCTCAACTTTGTTCATCCCGAAGACCTCGCAAGAACCCGTTTGGAGGTTGAAAACCATGCGGCTGGTAATCCCGCTGTCAACTTTGAAAATCGCTATCGTTGTAAAAATGGCTCGTACAAGTGGTTAGCCTGGGTATCGGTTGCAGCTCCTGAAAACGGCTTATTGTATGCTGTTGCTCGCGATGTGACGGCTCGTAAACAAGTAGAACAGCAGCTAGAGCAACAGGCAGCGATATTGCAAAGGCAAGCTGACCTGCTGGAGTTGGCATACGAGGCAATTATTGTCCGGGATGAGCATGGAGCCATCACCTACTGGAACCGAGGCGCAGAATCCATGTATGGCTGGACGCGAGACGAGGCGTTTGGTAATGTTACTCACGTTTTCTTGCAGACCCAATTTCCTGAGGCAGATATTGACCTCGACAAGCTGCTTGTGCAACAGGAACGCTGGCAAGGGGAACTGGTTCACATCTGTAAAGATGGTAGGCAGGTGATTGTTGAAAGCCGTCAGGTATTAATCCGCAATGAACAGGGGATACCCACTGGATTTTTAGAGGTGAATCGTGACATTAGCGAACGCAAGCAGGCAGAAACCGCTTTGCATAATCTCAACCAGGAACTGCGGCGACGGCTGGCAGAATCTCAAACGCTACTTGAGGTTATCCCGATCGGGATTGGCATTGCTGAAGACCCCGAATGTAAACAGATTCGAGTCAATCAAAATTTTGCTAAGCAGTTAGGTATTCCCCAAACCACTAACGCTTCCCTCAGCGCTCCCGATGATGAAAAACCCAGTTTTAAGGTTTATCAGAACGGTCGAGAACTGGCTCCAGAAGAGCTACCCATGCAATACGCCGCTGCACATGGGGTTGAGGTGTTGGATTTGGAAGTGGATGTGGTTTATGACGATGGCACCGTGTTGACACTACTCGAATATGCTGCACCGTTGTTTGACGAAGCTGGGAATACCAGAGGCAGTGTGGGTGCCTTTTTGGATATCAGCGATCGCAAACGGGCAGAAGCAGAAGTTAGACAACTCAACGCGAATCTGGAACAGCGAGTCGAGGAGCGCACTGCCCAACTCCAACAAGCGAATGAGGAATTAGAAGCTTTTTCTTATACCATTGCTCACGACCTCCGGGCACCTTTACGCGGTATCCAGGGGTATGCTCAAGCTCTTCTGGAAGATTACGGCGAACAACTGGATGAAGCCGCACAAGATTACATTCAGCAAATCTTTGTGGGTATTAATCGTATGAACGCTTTGGTTCAAGACTTGCTAGCATACAGTCGCCTCAGCCGAGAACAAATTAAACTTTCAGGGGTTCAACTGGCACAAGTTATGGTAGAGGCTCAAGCACAGTTAGGAACAGAACTAAGCAATCGGCAAGGCCAGCTTACCATTGCAGAGCCTCTCCCTTCAGTCATGGGACATCGTCCTACCCTGGTACAAATCGTGGTTAACCTGCTCTCGAATGCCAATAAGTTTGTCGCGCCGGGAGTCCAACCCCAAATTCGAGTTTGGGCTGAGCAGAAGGAGAATGGGGTACGCCTGTGGGTCGCAGATAATGGCATCGGTATCGCACCTCAGTATCAAGAGCAGATTTTTGGAGTCTTTGAGCGGCTGCATGGCAGAGATACTTACCCAGGTACAGGCATTGGTTTGGCGATCGTGCGAAAAGGGGTAGAGCGTCTAGGTGGACGGTTTGGCATAGAATCTGTCCTAGGTCAGGGGAGTCGATTTTGGGTTGAGTTACAGGGAACGAAGTGATGAACAGTCCATACAATTCGACAATTTTGCTCGTCGAGGACGATCCAGGAGATATCTTTAGAATTCAGCGGGCATTTCGCAAAGCTAACTTAGCAACTTCCCTACAAGTGGTCACTGACGGGGAAAAAGCCATTCAATATCTCAGTGGGCAAGACCCTTACCAAGATCGCGATCGCTATCCGTTACCAGTCTTGATGCTGCTTGACCTCAAACTCCCGCGCTACTCTGGCTTTGAGGTTCTGTCTTGGTTGAGAACTGAGTCTAACGTCAAACAGTTACCAGTGGTCGTCTTGACCTCTTCCGACTACCAGCAAGATATTGATCGCGCCTACAAGGTAGGAGCCAATTCTTATTTAGCCAAACCGCCTGGACCTGATGCGCTGTTGGAGATGGTACAGACAGTTGGGCTTTACTGGAGCGTCCTCAATCGTCCACCTCAAATAGAAATAATGAGTTAAATCAATTTGCCTTGTCAAACAAAAGCCAGAGGGCTTTTATGTACAAGGGATGCATAGTGACGGGTCAAGGTTTCAGTATTTGGTGAGAGTCTTAATCACCTTGGCTACTGCTATACAGGAAATAGGGAACGGGTATGGTAGAGATGGTAGACAAACAACAGAAGCTGGTTTTAGCTATAGAAGACGAAGCATCTGATTTGTTTCCCCTAAAACGGGCGTTCAATCAACTCGGTTCAGAGTTTGTGCTTCAAGTGGCCCAGACTGGTCAAGAGGCGGTTTGGTATCTCGAAAGCAAAGAACCTTACTGCGATCGCTCCCAATACCCCCTACCTGTTTTAATCATGCTGGACTTGAGACTGCCGGGAATGTCTGGTCTAGATCTATTGAAGTGGATACGGCAACAACCCCAATTCGACAGCGTTCCTGTGATTGGTTTAACCGCTTACGGCAATCGCGATTTAGCCCGTGCTTATGACTTGGGTATCAACTTCTACTTGCTCAAACCTGTAGAAGCTAACTCATTAGCCGAAGTGTTGCAAGCACTTGATTTATATCAAAGTTGACAATCCTATTAAAGTTCATAAGCAAAAGTACAGCTTGGGGGAGAAAATGGCAGCGTAACGGTAAACGTCGTTCCTACACCAGCTTCACTTTCTACAGTAATCTGACCCCCATGCAAATCCACACACTTTTTTACAATAGCTAACCCTAGACCTGTACCAGGAATTGTGCCAACATTCCTGGCACGATGGAACGACTCAAATAGTTGAGAAAAATCTTCGGTTGGAATGCCAATACCAGAGTCCTGAATTCTTAAAGTAGCGGCACCTTTTCTACATTCGAGGTCAAACCGAATTGTGCCACCATCCGGGGAATACTTGATAGCATTCGAGAGCAAATTGGCGAGGATTTGTCGCAGAAGTTTTTCATCAAGACAGGCGTTAGTACAGTTACATTGAATATTACTGGTGATGGTAGTTTGGTTGCTAATACTAGAGCAAAATTCTTCCACCAGTCCCAAGCAAAATTCTTCTAAGTTCAACTGTGCCGGGTTGAATTCCAGTTTCTTCATCTCAGCTTGACCGATGAACAGCACATCGTTGACCAAGTTGGTCAAATGCCTGGTGCTTGCCAGAATTCGCTGGAAATGAATCAGTTTTTTCTCCTTTGACCATTTGTGTTCGTAGCGTTCGAGTAATTCAGCCGAAGACTGAATAATAGTCAATGGGGTGCGGTATTCGTGAGAGATTGTGCTAATAAATCTGGATTTAAAGTGGCTGAGTTCTCTTTCTTTTTCCAGAGCATTGCGGAGTTCTTCTTCTGCTCGTTTGCGTAACCGAAGCTCGTCGTAGACATCGCTAATGTTCCGGACAACGACTTGAGCCGCTGGCTTCTCTTGATAGGTAAAGGGAGCCGCTGCCACCTCGACATCGATAACAGTCCCATCGAGTTTAAGAAACTTCTCTTCCCTCCGCTCGACCGGTTTCCCTTGTTCTCTTAGGTGTCGTATCCGTTCGGAGGCAATGTCCTGATCGTCTGGATGCACAATATCGAGTACGGGTCGGTTAATCAACTCGTCCTGGCTTTTTGCGCCGAACAGTTTAACGGTTGCACTATTGACAAAAAGGAATCTTCCATCGCATTGGACAAATATGGCATCGGGAGATAATTCCACAAGTTGTCGGTAACGTTCTTCGCGATCGCGCACGTCCTGTTGTGCCTGTTCTCGCTCTTGCATCTCAACAAGCAGTAGTTCATTCGCCTGCCGTAATTCCTGGGTGCGTTCTGCCACTCGGATTTCCAGTTCGTCTCTGGCTTGTTGGAGTGCCTCTTGAGCGAGCTTGCGATCGGTGATATCCTCTATCAGTCCTTCAATCACTGGCTCATCTTCAGTAGTATTCAGGGTTTGACTCACCGAGAGCCAGATGAAACTGCCATCAGAGCGGCGTAACTGTACCTCACGCTCTGGGTTCAAGGAGTCGAGTCCCGCTTCTAAGTTTGGGAAAAGATCTTGCCAATTGAGGGAAAAGGCTTCTTGTAAAGAATTGACACCCAATAAACGCAAAAACGCGGCATTCCCTTCTAAGATTCGTCCCTCTAACGTTGCACGAAACACCCCTACATTTAATCGATTCAGCAGAGATTCTAAGCGCATCTCCAGCCGCAAAACTTTCTGCTGAGACTCAGCTCGTTGCAAACATGAGCGTACCGCAATGGGTACGCGAATATAATGCTTGGGGGACTTGATAATGTAATCATCTAACCCCGCCTTCATGGCTTCGACGGCAATCTCTTGATTACCACTCCCTGTAAACATCAGGACGGGGCAGTTGGGATAGCGAGACTTAATCTTTCGTAGAACGATCAGTCCATCAGTCCAACGGATTTGGTAGTCTGTGATGACCAAGTCGAAATTGCCTGCGTTTAAGGCGCGGCTGAAACCTTCTGCCTGGACAACTTCTTCGACTTGTAAATCGGGAAATTCACGCCTTAGTTCATAGACGATCAGAAGCCGATCTTCTGGGCTGTCATCAATTAGTAGAAGGCGAAGCATCTATCTTTGAGATTTTTGCTCAACAACAGAAATTACAAAAAAGCTTCGGTTTTGGGAGTTGGGAGTCGGGAATAGGGAAAGAGAACTTTTGTCGTGGATTTAAAGCCCACATCATAAATAAAAAACGTTTGATTTACTAGGTAATCATTGCCTCTTGATTCAAATATCCTTGCTTCAATCCCACGTTTTTTTAACATGGGTTCACCCCTCTATACTCCCGATTTCCCATTCCCCTTAAAGTAAATGTCATATAATTTTCAGTTCGTAGTGAGGACTTTAGTCCTCATTCTAAAGGCATAAATCCCTTACTAAAAGCAAAAAACCAGTTTTTTGTGACGCTTGTGTAAGTCCTAAAGCCCTAAAAATCACTCATTCTCATTTCAGGAGGTTTTACGAGCCGTGTCATCACTCTGAAGCTACAGATCATTCATGCTGACGCTCAAGACCAGGACAAATTTAGGAGCGCAGTCAATCCTCTAAATAGACTGTGATCATAGAGTTACTTTCTTTTGTGAGAATTACTCGTCTGCTACCGGGAGTCTGGACTATGCCAAGCCTGAAACGAACCTGGGTACAACGCTACGGTCTTGCGGTGCTAACAAGCCTGCTGGCTTTGTTACTCCGTTTTCTACTACAGCCGATTCTGGGGGGCGAGGCTCCTCTGTTAGCCTTTATTATGCCAGTCATGGTCAGCGCCTGGTATGGTGGCTTGAAGCCCGGTCTACTATCCACAGCTTTGAGTGCTTTGGTCGGCGTCTATTTCTTTTTGCCACCGTTCTTTTCTCTGAGCCTTCCCCGAGTGAGTGATATCCTTCGACTCTGCATCTTCTTGGTGGAGGGGATGCTGATTAGTTCCTTATGCGAGGCTCTAAGGAGTGCTAAGCTGCGAACTGAGGCGATCGCATTTTCCTTACAGGAAAGTGAGGAACGTTATCGCCTGCTAGTGGAAGGCGTGGAAGATTACGCCATTCTCATGCTAGACCCAGGAGGACGCATTAGTAGCTGGAATACGGGAGCAGAGCGCATTGAAGGCTATAAAGCCGCAGAAATTCAGGGTCGGCATTTCTCAATTCTTTTTCCACCAGAAGATCTTGAGCGCCACGCACCCGAACGAGAACTCCAAATCGCGACGGCAGAAGGTCATTTTGCAGGCGAAGGTTGGCGACGACGCAAAGATGGCTCACTGTTGTGGGCGAGTATTACCCTTACGGCACTACGAGATGAAGCTGGAAATTTGCGCGGTTTCTCCAATGTTACCCGCGATATCAGCGAGCGGAAACGAGTTGAGGAACAATTACAGAAGCTAGTCAAAGACTTATCAGACGTAAAATGGGCTCTAGACCGAGCGGCAATCCTGGCTGTAACTGATGCACAGGGAATTATCACGGATGTAAACGACAAATTTTGCCAAACCTCCAAATACTCCAGGGAAGAACTCATCGGGCAAACTCATCGCCTTGTCAATTCGGGGTATCATCCAAAAGAATTCTTTAGAAACCTCTGGTCAACCATTACTAAAGGTCGTGTCTGGCATGGAGAAATCAAGAATAGAGCAAAGGATAGAAGTTTCTACTGGGTAGATACCACAATTGTTCCGTTCCTGGATGACGCAGGGAAACCCTTTCAATATCTCGCGATTCGATTCGAGATTACCGCTCGCAAGAATGCAGAAGAGTTATTGGTGAGAGAAAAGCGTAGTAGCGATCTCGAACGCAAACGCCTGCATACTGTACTGGAATTACTCCCGGTGGGAGTTTTCATTTCTGATAGTACTGGGAAAATTCTGCAAACGAATTCCATGACTCGCACCATCTGGGGTGAAGACGCGCCACTACTGAATGAAATGAGTGAGTATCGGCAATACAAAGGCTGGTGGGTTGATACAGGCAAACCCATTGCTACCAATGAGTGGGCTTTAGTTCGTGCTCTCACCCAAGGGGAAGTTACTCTTGAACAAGAAATTGAAATCGAGGCGTTTGATGGGAGTCGAAAAACCATCCTCAATTCCGCCGTTCCCATTCGGGATGAAACGGGGGCTATAGCGAGTGGGGTGGTGGTGAATCTAGACATTACCAAGCGCAAACAGGCAGAGGAAGTATTGCGCCGTTTGACCCAACGCCTAGAAGCGTTACACGAAATTGACCGTGCAATCTTGAGGGCAGAGTCTTCGGCGGAGCTAGCTATTGCTGCTCTCTCACGCCTACGTGGTGTAATCCCCTGTCAGCAAGCAGCGATCGCCTTGTTCGACTTTGCAAGGAACGAAGCCCAACTCCTGGCAGGCAAGTTAGATTCGCGATCCCCCGGCGAAATCATAGCGCTGTCTAACCTGATGCCTAGTACCATGCCGCTACACCAAGGAACTGTTCGTTACGTAGAAGACCTTACCACTCTTGAGCCGCGTCCATTCCTGCTGGAACACCAACTCGCTGAAGGTAAGCGGAGTTGGCTGTCTGCTGCTTTGATGGTTGAAGGCGAATTGATGGGTCAGCTTGACTTGTTTGCCGCAGAAGTTGGGGCATTTACCTTGGAACATCAGGAAATTGCGTCTGAGGTTGCCAACCAGCTAGCTGTCGCCACTCAGCAAGCCCGTCTGCGGGAACAACTCCAGCGCTATGCTGCCGAACTTGAGCAACGGGTGCAAGAGCGCACGGCAGCACTGCAAGAAGCCAATGCCGAACTGGAAACGTTTGGCTATTCGGTTGCCCACGACTTGCGTGCGCCCCTACGAGCCATGCAAGGGTTTGGGGAAGCCCTGTTGGAGGACTACACTGACGTGTTAGATGAAATGGGGCAGACGATGATTACCCATCTGGTTGGTGCCGCACAACGGATGGATGGGTTGATTACCGATTTACTGGAGTATAGCCGTCTGAGTCGAACTGAAATTCAGATTCGTCCGCTCAATTTGTCTGCGATCGTAGCCGAGGTGCTGACTCAACTTCAGGGAGAGATTCAAGCGCGACAGGCAATTGTGACAGTAGAGCAACCCCTACCCGAAGTCATGGGTCATCGCGCTATCCTGGTTCAGGTGATTGCCAATCTGGTATCGAACGCCATTAAATTTGTGCCTCCGGATGTACAGCCAACAGTACGAATTTGGGCTGAAGAAACTGGAAGTGAGGAAGAAGGCAATAGGGCGTGTTTTCCAACTTCCCCGCCAGATTCAGATCCCCCCCAGCCCCCCTTAACAAGGGGGGAGAATTCAGTCAAAGTCCCCCTTTTTAAGGGGGATTTAGGGGGAACTCCGGGTTTGAAAACAGACCCTAGGGACGCTAAATCCCACTCCTCCACCAGGTATATACGTCTTTGGGTAGAAGACAATGGTATCGGCATTGAGGAAAAATACCAGCCACAAATCTTCCGAGTGTTCGAGCGATTGCATGGTGCCGACTCCTACCCTGGTAGCGGCATTGGATTAGCGATCGTTCGTAAAGGTATCGAACGTTTGGGGGGACAGGTTGGCCTAGAATCTCAGATTGGTCGAGGCAGTCGCTTTTGGCTAGAACTCCCACAAGTTCCTCCCATGTCCTAATTACCCGTTATCCCTATTTTGTTATTTCCGGGCAAGAATCATGATTTTTGTGGGGGCGCTAGCGGAGCGTCAGCCTTCTTACTGCTAGCTTGATACAAAGTGCCAAAAACTACTTCCCTACGCTATAGTTTTAACGAAGACGAAGCGATCGCGATCATTCAAAACGTCTGTTTAAAGTAGAGAGAGTCTTTATACAAAACTTGTTCTTGGTGTGTTTCTAACGTGCAATCCGACAAGGGGTAAGCAACACAGGTAACGGCGTACCCAGCGGTAATTTCAGATGGTTGAAGGAAATGTTGTTCGCTTTGCTCTACCTCTCCACTGATGATTTTGGCGATACATGATGAACAGGTTCCTTCTCGACACCCAGCCGGTAAACGAATACCCGCTTCCTCTGCTATGTCCAGGATGTACTGATCGTCGGGTACTGAGATGGTACGGTCAAGATTGAGAGCCTGGTTTACTAACCGGACTTGATAAACTGCCATCTGCTATAAAATCTAAGTCTTCAATCTACCTTTTGTAGAGTACCTCATCAGTGAGCCTGTACTTTGACCGAAGAATTTTTCTAGAAATCTTTAACTACTCCAGTCATACTCCACATAAATGGGGATAGTTTTTAAATTTTTAGATTTTCTTTCTTGACATTTTGAACGTTTTACTCGTTGCATGGTAGGCTATGCTACAGACAACCATAAATCACCCACCCTCGGATAGATGACAAATCACAGACATGTTGGCGTCCTCGCTCAAGGAGTAAATACATGGAACGCTTGGATGGGACAAAATAATCACTTAATTCCTGATCTCCGAGACGCCAACCTCAGGGAAGTCAACTTACGACATATCAACCTCTGTTCAGCAGATTTAACTGGAGCAAATTTATTTAACGCCAAGCTCTACGGAGCCGACCTTTGTGGAGCCAGCCTCAAAGGAGCCAACCTTTTTTTGGCAGATTTCTCAACAGCTGATCTCAGTAGAGCCGACCTCAGTGGAGCTGACCTCAGTGAGGCTAACTTTTTTGTAGCCATTCTCACTGAAGCCGACCTCAGTAAAACCAACCTTTGTGGTGCCAACCTCAAACAAGCCAGCCTCAAAGGAGCCAACCTCAGGGGTGCCAATCTCAGTGGTGCCGACCTGAGTAAAGCTAACCTCAGTGGTGCCAATCTCAGTGGTGCCAATCTCAGTGGTGCCAACCTGAGTAAAGCTAAGCTAAGTAATGCCAATCTCTGCGGAGCCAACCTCAGTAATGCCAATCTCTGCGGAGCCAACCTCAGTAATGCCAACCTCAGTGGTACCAACTTCAAGAAAGCCAACCTCAGTGGAGCCAGTTTGATAAGTACTAGCGCTTCAGGTACTAACTTTGAACAGACTAGACTCACGGGAGCCGAGATAGAAGCTTGGAAAATCAATAGTGACACCAACCTGGATAGTGTGATTTGTGAGTACGTTTATTTGAAGGCACACCGTCAAGAACGCCTCCCTAGTATGGGAAAGTTGGCACCGGGAGAGTTCATCAATTTATTCGCCAGAACACTGATAAACCGTTGAGTTAGCACCTGAGCTACAAACGTAGGGATTGCCGCGAGTTAGCTAACATCGGTTCCGAAAGCGCCGTCACTATCGCATTGAGACTTCGATCATCAGTCAACATCCAGGAATGGAGGCGAACAGGTACCGTAACCTCTTTTCCGACTCGCATCTGGGAACTATTCGACGGGACAATCATTAAATCGTAAGGCGTCCAAATCACGGTAAAGTTCAGGCGTCCCAGGATATCGATAGCATCCCGATTCAAATCCTGTAAAAATGCACTATCTGGACGCATCTGAACACAGCCAGGACGTCCAGAAAGGTAACCCGTTAAAGTGCCGTTGTTGGGAGCAGATATACTTACAAAGCGCTGCACTCGCTCAGCGCCCCCCAACCGTTGAATATAGTAGCGCGACACAATACCCCCCATGCTGAAGCCAACAATATCGATGGGTTGTTTGGGGTCAAATGTCTGAGCCACATAATCAGCCACTTGCTTTGCCAATAGGTCAAGACAGCAGTCCCCGTTGTTGGGTATCATGTTGAAGTTATGTACTGACCAGCCCAGTCGGCTCAGATAAGGAGCCATCTTGCTAAAGACAGCGATCGTGTCACTAATGCCGTGAATCAGTAATACAGGGTTGCGTCCGGGTTGTGTACACCGAGTGGAATCGCTCGCACCATTCATAGTTGCTCGAATAACTCATTTAATCCAAGCTTAGTCATGCTGTTGACCTATGACTCCGTTAATCTGGTACAGCTACCTCAGTGTCCTAGGTTTTTCCCGAAAGTATGAGATGATTGTAAATATAGATAAACGATGCTGTAAGCTTTCTCAACCGGAATGTGAACCTGTATACTAAGTAACATTAAAGTGTAAAGTTTTGCAAAGAAGCAGCCACCAACCTTGCACTGTGTCGCCGTAAAAATTCATAATTCAATCTGGCTGCAAATTTGGCGAAGCTTTATTCAAGAAGTAGCCACTGAGGATCGGCAGTCGTAATATATAGTCTTGTATCAAAGTTGGCAGAATTTTTTTCCATCTTTGGCAACTCACATAAATTCATCTAAAAACCCAGGAGTATCTGTAAATGTTTGATTTTATCAAAAACTTGTTCAGCGGAATCGCTGGATTTTTTAGCGGGCTTTTCGGTGGTAAAAAATCCAAAGACGGTGAGTCGGCTCCTAAGGCGAAAAAATCGAAAGGGTATTTCTTGGAGCTAGACGACAGCGGAAAC
>NZ_DATNPA010000518.1:0-3014 GCF_036703385.1 Allocoleopsis sp.
AAGATGATGCTCTACCGACAACGAGCTAGTGCCAATGTATGTAAGCTTTTTCAGTTAGGGCGCGGACAACTGCCACATAACTTAGTTGAGAGAAACTTTCGCCCCTGCTGCTTCCAGTTGTTGCTTGATATCTTCAGCCGCATCGAGTGCGATCGCTTCCTTCACTACTTTCGGTGCTGACTCCACAAAGTCTTTGGCTTCTTTCAATGCTAAACCTGTCAGAGTCCGTACTACCTTCAGAATCGCAATCTTCTTATCAGCAGGGACTTCCTCTAGCACTACGTCAAACTCAGTCTCTAGAGGTTCATCACCTACCACAATCTCTGGCTGAATAGGAATTCCAGATATGAACCGAGTTGTTGAAGCATCAACACCAAAAGTCTCTTCAATCTGTTTAACAAGTTCAGTTGTTTCGAGTATTGTTAAAGATTTTAACTGCTCAAGAATTTCCATAGTCTTAACAGACATGGCTACCCTCCTACACTTCCTATAAAAGATGAATAATTAATAAATCAGTCGCCTGGTTACCCTAAGCGTTTTATTAATGGGCACTTCGCGCAAGTTGAGAAAGCTGTTTGTTCATACGCAGGATTTGAACCTGCATAATCTTGATCTTGAGTCAAGCGCCTTTTCCATTTGGCTAGTATGTAGGCTTTCTACGTCAGGGCGCGAAGTGCGACAAAGAATGGGTATCCCGCGCAAGTCAATAAAGCTATTTCACTTGGCGCTCTACCTTTGAGCTACAGTCCCATGAGAGTGGAACTGGTGGGAATCGAACCCACAACCTCCCGGTTCACAGCCGGATAGTGTGTAAGCTTCATCCGTTAGGGCGCGGGATAGAAAACTTGTAGGGATTTCAAGCTCTTTGCTGAACACCCTATGTTTATACTACATTTATACTACAGGGGTGTCAAGGGATGAGAAAAAATATCTTTTGCTTGTGTCTTTGAGGGATAATCTCAGGTCAGAATATCCCTAAGGTATTCAGGAGATGAGCGATAGAGATACTGTCCTGCGAAGATTACGCCGTCCCCGATGGATATGGCCTCATGCATTCCTCACGCCGACCCGTGGCAATTGATTTATTTGCCGGTGCCGGTGGCTTTTCCCTAGGGATTGAGCAGGCAGGGTTTGATGTGGCTGTAGCGGTTGAGTACGACCCGATTCATGCAGGCGTACATGCCTTTAACTTTCCCCAGACTAAGGTTTTATGTGCAGATGTCGCTCAATTGTCAGGTCAAGATATTCAGAAGGCTGTAGGAGAGTGGGCTGCGAAGAATGAGAAAACGAGTGGACGAGGTAGTCATCGTCTCTCGAAAGTTCCCATTGACTTAGTGTTTGGTGGTCCCCCTTGCCAGGGATTCTCGACCATTGGCAAGCGCCAGATTGATGATGTGCGTAACACTCTTGTGTTTGAGTTTTGCCGCTTGGTGAAAGAACTTCAACCCCGCTACTTTGTGATGGAGAATGTACCGGGGTTACGTATGGCAAAATACTCCCATATCCTAGAGCGGTTAATGAGTGAGTTTAAAGCCGCAGGGTATGAATTAACGGAACCCGTGCAGGTGTTGAATGCCGCGAATTTTGGCGTCCCGCAGCAGCGGCGGCGGTTATTCATACTGGGTAGTCAGGTTGGATTGAACAAACTTGCTTATCCTGAGCCAGAACTGCGATCGCCCTCTGAATATATAACGGTAAAAGATGCGATCGCAGATTTACCCAACCTCGATGATTTTGCCGAACTCCACAAAACAGACTGTATTCCACTGACACCCGCACAAATCGACCAGATGCATGAACAAGCAACGCTCTACGTCCAAAAGCTTCGGAATTTGACCTCCGATTTTACGAATTTCGCCTATTCTCGTTGGTGGAATTCCCAGCTGTTGACCAGTTCCATGCAAACTCAGCACACGGAAACATCCATTGAGCGTTTTAAAGAGACACCCGCAGGGAAGTTAGAACCCATCAGTCGATTGCGACGTCTTGATTGGCATAAACCTTGCCATACCCTAAGAGCTGGGACCGGTTCAGATCGAGGTGCCTATACCTCCCCTCGCCCTATTCATCCTGAGTATCCACGAGTTATTTCCGTGCGAGAGGCAGCGCGACTGCACTCATTTCCAGACTGGTTTCGCTTCCACATCACCAAATGGCATGGCTTTCGACAAGTAGGCAATGCAGTACCGCCACTTCTAGCACGAGCTTTAGGAGACCAAATTCTTGCCGCCTTGGAGGTGAAGCCCTTGGTGCCACAGGTCTCCATAGAACTCGGAAATCCGCAATTGATCAGATGTAGCCAGTTGCAGGCATCCAAATATTGGAAAACACAGATCGATATTAAGTCCGTTTCAACGGACTTAAACCCTGATTGAGTCAGCTTTAGCTGACTTTAGCTATGACGCCCTTCGCGTTAGCAAAGCGGTAGCGACGTAAGGAGCGTCAGCGTTCTCCGCAGGAATACTTTAGTTCAGGGGGGGACTGTGGGTAATACTTAAGACTGATGCCAAATCTGAATTAATATTGTAATTATCGCCGTAGCACTACGTAACCAGAGAAATGCTGTTAAAATTCTAGATAATTCTCAGTGAGTGATTCACATCACAGGGTGACAGAGTGTCTGTCACATTTGGTTTCATGGGCGCATCACAGGAGCTAAAACTCCCGATCACTGAAGATCTAGGTGATTTATCGGATAGTAGAATTACAGAGCTTTTACACAAGGAATTATGAGACAAGCTGAAATTTGCTTCCCGAAATTCCCCGTTGAACACCTTGCTAATCGCATAATGTGTCTTCGCAAAATTACTCGGCTCGACCAACATTTATTTATGTCAGCTCTCCTCTCTAAAAAAGCTCTATCGCTAGAAGAGAAAAACCTAGTAGAAAAGGTTTATCAGGGCTTGAATAAGGGGTGGATAAAAGTAGTGGACTAAATCAATCAGGTCTTCTAAATCTAAAAACATCTGCTACTTATTATTTACTTTTCGCTTCTATCGGTTAATTTTATACAG
>NZ_DATNPA010000519.1:0-2944 GCF_036703385.1 Allocoleopsis sp.
TCTTGAGCCTCACCCCACACCAAAATTTCCGCCCAGTTGCCTAAATCCGGCTGATGGCCAACCAACGCCAAGCGTTTGTCGTCCCCATGAGTTTGCCGCCGTTTCTCTAGCCAACGAACCCAGGCATCAATATCTCCGTCAGGCGCTAGAGCGGGAAATTCTTCCACCTGGGAAGCTAGGCCAGCATCTTGAAGGATAGAAGCGGTTGCTTTGGCTCGTACCAAAGGACTCGTCAAAATTAGGTCAAAATGCAGACCCCGCTCCCGAAGTCGTTTGGCTACTTTAGCTGTTTTCTCAATCCCCTGAGCTGTCAGGGGACGTGCTTCATCTTTGGCGTAGTCCTCTTTTGGAGCTGCAATGCCGTGGCGAATCAAATACAGTTTTATCATTGACAATTTTACTGGTTTATGATAATAGGGCTAAAACCAGGTCGAATGAGATGCCTGATAGGATTTTCAATCCAAAATCCAAAACCCACCGGCAGGACGCACTCCGAAGACGGCAAAATCCAAAATCGCTTAGTCGGTGTTAATCACCTTGTCTTTGGGATTAACCAATCGTAGAAGCTTTTGCTTAATTTGGATATCAAACACTTCCCACTTCATCTTGGCGTACTCAGCATTATCATTGAAGCTGCCCAAAAATCCAATCGGGATTTCAAAGCCGCCTGCCATCATGCGTCCGCCGCCAAAGAAGCGTCCGTTGTTATCTTGCCCGAAGGCTTCTTTGATAAATTCATCAGGGTCAAGCGTCAGTTTGTTGGTTCTCAACGAGCCGATTACGACTTCTAGTTCTTCGTCTTCGTCATGAACAATGCCGTAAACTACGGCCGTGTGGACGTTTTCTTCGGTCACTAGAAATTCAGCGGCTTGCGGGATAGCATCTCGGTCATCGTAGCGAAGATAGCCAACACCAGCGATCGAGAAATTATTCTGCACCAAGCGATTTTTCAGGGCTCGCTCAATCACATCCATCACTCGCCGCGATCTGGCCGTTTGCAGCACCGCGTTCAAGAGTTGAGGATCGTAAAATCGACTGAGATACCCCGCCGCGAGAAAATCTTCTTCCTGAGCCTGCATCAAGCGATTGGTATCCGATCGCAAACCATGCATTAAGGCAGTCGCGCACTTCACATGTTCGCTCACGCCGCCATCTAACCTCAGCAACCCAGCTTGGAGGTATTGGGTTAAGATTGTGGCCGTTGCTCGGGCTTGAGGACGCAGATCGACGAACTCAGCGTCTAGGTCGCCCTGAGTTTTGTGATGGTCAATGACTACCGCGATCGGGATATTCGCCTGCTTCACGAGGGGCATCAACTGGCTGGTTGTTCCCTGATTATCAATCAGAACGCACCCTTTGTACGCCGACAAATCCCGCTCTTTTAGCGTCTGGACACCCCACCGCTTGGCTGGTAGATTGGTGAGCTTAACCAGGGCAATGTTTTCTTGATGGGAAAGGGTACCCGCGTAAACGATATCGCACTGAATATGGTACTGCTGAGCTATCAGTTGGTAAGCCCAAGCACTGGCGAGAGCATCTGGATCTGGGAAATCTTGGATAATGACGAGCTGTCGCTCAGAACGGTGGCGCTCTAGAGTTTGTCTAAGTTCGCTAACTTTCAGTTCAGTGGAAGACTCTACCCAGCGCTTTTCTCGGGAATTGCTGAGACGATTACTGGTATTTTGCGAGGATGCCTCCATCTTATGAGAGTCAACGCCTACCAGCTCTGAGCTAGGAGCAGCAGCTATATGTTCGTCATTGAGGGAGTCAGGGAAAGAAGATGTGAGCGAGTTCGATGGCATGTTGGGTTGTAGTAATGGTCTTTAGCTATCGTGCCAGTTCTATATCGATCGCAAAGATTACAGCAACTGGCGGTTGAATTTGCGATCGACCCTACACTATTCTCGCAAAACCCCTACTAAGGCATACCCTACCTGCCGGTCGAGTTTTCCGACTTTTGTCACCAGCAGTCTTGGAGTGCACTCAATCGCAACTCTTCTCAACGGTAGACGCGTTAAATACCAATTACATACTTTCGCCACTCTTGATGCAGCCCACCCTTTACATGTTTAGCAACTTCAAAGTGAAGACTACTGTAAGGTCTACGGGGTTGATTTCGCAATACCATATTCGCTTCTTTAGGAGTGCGATTTCCTTTTTTTACATTACAACGCACGCAGGCTGTCACAATGTTTTCCCAGGTATCACCTCCATGTCTAGAACGAGGAATAACATGATCTAGAGTGAGTTCTTCCCCCGTGTAACCACAGTATTGACAAGAATGACTATCACGGTGGAGGATATTTCGTCGGGTCAGGGGAATTTCTTTATAAGGAACTCGCACGTAATGGCGTAGTCGGATAACTGTCGGGAGAGGGAATTCTGAGTAAACGTATTTGCCATTATGTTCAACCTGCTCCGCTTTCCCTTTGATCAACAAGATGACCGCCCTTCGCCAGTTAGTGATGTTGAGCGGTTCGTAGGAGGCGTTCAACACCAGAACCTTGCTCATCGGTGATCGAAATTAAGAGAATGTTTTCCCAGATAGTAACACAGCTAACTCAGGCTCGGTTATAGAATCCTGTTTTCTACGGAGAGTATTAATTCACTCTTGGGTTGGCTAATAGTTGAATGACTCTATATATAGCGCATCTTTAATTCATAACCTCCTATATATAGAGTTAAAAATCTATTAGGAAGAATGATTGTAATTTTCACTACAAGTATTGCAATTTTTACCAGGTTCCATCAGACCAGTCGTGGAAAAACCGAGATTGGGGGTCTCCCCCCAACCCTACTCAACCCATCGGAGACACTCTTCGGCATTTGGTGGAAATCGATCTGAAATCAGCGCTGGTGCAGGGCAAGCCAATCTCAGGCGGCGGTACTTCACACAGTTAACTGTATCTGTGTCACCCCTTGGCGCAACTGGCGCTGCCTAGCG
>NZ_DATNPA010000520.1:0-2800 GCF_036703385.1 Allocoleopsis sp.
GCGATCGCAATCAACGATTGCCCCCAACTTTTCTGCCAGTCGAACAATCGATTTACCCTCCGGTGTTTCATCAAAGATACTCGCCGCCAGCGCCACGCAAGCCATATCCGCTTGCGTATGACCGTTAACCGGGATAAATTCTTCTGCAAGTCGATTGCCTAAAGTAATTGTGCCCGTCTTATCCAAAACTAAGGTATTAATATCGCCGCAAGCCTCAACAGCTCGTCCAGATGTGGCTACCACGTTAAACTGAGCAACCCTATCCATCCCGGCAATCCCGATCGCACTGAGTAACCCGCCAATGGTTGTAGGAATTAGCGCCACCAATAGCGAAATTAATAGCGTGACACTCACTGGACTGCCGACGTAGTTCGCCATCGGTGGAATCGTTGCTACCACAATTAAGAAAACGAGAGTAAGAACAGCGAGTAAGACGGTGAGGGCGATTTCATTCGGGGTTTTAGTCCGTTCCGCACCTTCTACTAAGGCAATCATGCGATCGAGAAACCCTTGACCGGGGTCAGCCGTTACCCGAATAATCAGTTCATCAGACAGAATCCGCGTACCGCCTGTTACGGAACTCGCGACATCACTTCCGGGTTCTTTCAGGACAGGTGCTGATTCACCCGTAATTGCCGACTCATCCACAGACGCAATCCCTTTAAGGACTTCCCCATCTGCTGGAATGATGTCGCCCCCGATCACTTTAATGCGATCGCCCTTGCGTAAGGCAGTAGAACTCACCTCCTCCGTTAAACCATTCGGCAGGAGTCTTCGCGCTGTAGTATCCGACTTGGTGGCACGCAGAGAATCGGCTTGCGCCTTACCCCGTCCTTCTGCCACCGCTTCCGCAAAGTTGGCAAATACGAGGGTGAAAAACAAAATTACTGCTACTAAGAAATTGAAAACACGGGGATTCTTATCGGGAGTAGGACCAAATAAGTTGGGGGCAAGCCAGAGCAAAAATGTGACAATAGTACCCACCCAAACCACGAACATCACTGGGTTTCTCAACATGGTTCGCGGATTTAGCTTGGCAAAAGCCTCTCGAAATGACCTCTTGTAAAGACCTTGAGTATTAACCTTTGGCTTGTGTCGTTTGCGCGGACTCTCAGGAGTAGATGTAGCTTTTAAGGAATCAATTTTTGTGGTGTTCATGGTTTATGGTTCATGGTTCATTGCTGATAGCCAATTGCTTGCTGTCCAACAATCAGCCATTTTTCAGTAAGCCGTCCAAACTTATGAGTTATGCCTTGCCCCCTAAATCCCCCAACTTTGGGGGACTTTAAAATTCCGGTTCCCCCCAGAATTGGCTACGGTGTACACACAAGTCCTCTGGTTTGTTTCTGAGGCGAACTTGCCCCCTAAATCCCCCAACTTTGGGGGACTTTGAAGCTCTAGTTCCCCCCAGAATTGGGGGGCTAGGGGGGCTTCCATGCAGCATTTGAGGTTGATCGGGAGATGTGTGTACACGGTAGCCTCCAATTGGGGTCGAGATTTATTCAACTGCGTAAGTCCTGAAACCCTTTTTGTGTTGCCTTTTGACTTCTTACTAATTACCCGCCAGACGCAAGTTTGAATCCTTCCGCGATCGGTCCTAGGGCAAACACTGGGAAAAAGGTCAGCGCACTCAGAATCACAATCACCCCAGCAGTAACACCAGTGAACAAGCCTGTATCCGTTCGTAAAGTTCCCGGAGTTTCTGGTACGGGTTGTTTGTTCGCCATTCCTTCAGCTAAAAGCAATAAAGCAACGATCGGGATGTAGCGTCCTGCTAGAAGAACGACACTAGTACTCAGGTTCCACCACAGTGCTGTTGGTGCAGGTTGACTATCGGCTAACCCTTCAAAACCAGAACCATTATTAGCGGCAGCTGAGGCATATTCGTAAATGACTTGGGAGAGTCCGTGAAAACCAGGATTACTAATGCCAGCGAGTTGATCGGGAAAGGCTAGGGCAACAGCACCGGGAATTAAAATTACAATCGGGTGAACCAAAAGGATGACGCTAGCCAAAACAATTTCCCGTTTTTCAATCTTGCGTCCCAAAAATTCGGGTGTCCGTCCCACCATTAACCCCGTGAGGAACACAGTCAAAATTAGGTAAATGAATAAGTAAGCCGTTCCAGTCCCTTGTCCTCCCCAAATCATCTGCATAAACATATTGAACAGGGTGACAAAACCTCCAGCAGGCATGAAAGAATCGAGCAGAGAGTTAACGGCACCGCACATCGTACCCGTAGTGGTAACCGCAAACAGAGCTGACTGCGCCCAACCAAATCTCACTTCTTTCCCTTCTAAATTAGGCTGTTGGCTACCTAAGATCTTGTTAACAAGAGGATTTCCCTGATACTCACCAATTGCAGTAATGATGACCAGGATGGCATAGAGGGCAAAGACCATCCAGAACAGCAGCCAGCCTTGCTTCCTATTATTGGCAAAAATACCGTAGCTAATAATTAGCGAGGCTGGAATGCTAACCATCCCGACGGTTTCGACGAGATTGGAGAAGCCATTGGGATTTTCAAACGGATGGGCAGAGTTTATGGCAAAAAAGCCACCGCCGTTTTCTCCTAGTTCTTTGATAATTTCAAAATGAGCAACGGGGCCTCGTGCGATCGCTTGCGTAGCCCCCTCTAAAGTGGTGACTGTCGCTGGTTCTGCCAAGGTTTCGGGAATTCCTGAAATAATCAGTGCTATGGCACCAATAATGCAGATGGGCAGCAAAATTCTTGTAATCGACTTGGTTAAATCGACATAGAAATTGCCTAAAGGTCTACCTGTTAAGCCACGAATGAAGG
>NZ_DATNPA010000521.1:0-12605 GCF_036703385.1 Allocoleopsis sp.
GTATTGCCACCCCAAGAAGACTTCCCTTACGTCCTCCGGGTCGTGTCAGAAGTGCTTTCTTCCAATGGTTCGACATCAATGGGTTCGGTTTGTGGGTCTACCCTGGCGTTGATGGATGCCGGTGTACCCATTACCAAGCCGGTGAGTGGCGCGGCAATGGGTCTGATTAAAGAAGGGGATGAAGTCCGCATTCTCACCGATATTCAAGGCATTGAAGACTTTTTGGGTGACATGGACTTCAAAGTCGCGGGTACCGACACTGGTATCACGGCGTTGCAAATGGACATGAAAATCAGCGGTCTGTCGATGGATGTGATTGCCGACGCGATTCAGCAAGCCCGACCGGCGCGATTGCATATCCTGGAGAAAATGCTGGCGACGATTGAGATACCCCGCACGGAGTTGTCGCCCTTTGCACCTCGCCTGCTGACCATGAGAATTGATCCAGAACTGATTGGTCTGGTGATTGGCCCTGGCGGCAAAACGATCAAGGGCATTACCGAGCAAACGGGTGCCAAGGTGGATATCGAAGATGATGGTACGATTACCGTTTCTGCGATCGACAGTGAAAAGGCGAAGAAAGCGGTTAACATTATTCAAGGCATGACCCGTAAACTCAATGAAGGGGATGTCTATGCGGGTCGCGTCACACGGATTATTCCCATTGGTGCCTTTGTAGAATTGCTGCCTGGGAAAGAAGGCATGATCCACATTTCTCAACTCGCCGACTATCGAGTGGGTCGGGTAGAGGATGAAGTAGCTGTCGGGGATGAAGTTGTTGTCAAAGTTCGAGAAATTGACAGCAAAGGGCGCGTCAATCTTACCCGTTTAGGCATTCATCCAGACGAAGCCGCAGCGGCACGAGAAGCGGCAGCAATGACCTAAAACTGCTTAAAAAAGGATGAAGTAAGAAGAATGAAGGCTGAAAAATTTCATTCTTCTCGCTAGAAAGATTGTTCAACTCCCACCAGTCCGTAGGTGCCCAATAGATGGGAGTTGGATAAAATTTTAGACTTTTACGAAAGTATCAAGTCTGAATGTTTCATCCTTCAAACTTCTCGCTTCAGCCTTGAGTTTAAACTAGGAGTTTTGAGTTTTGAGTGAGTAGGTGTGAGGAAGTAGAAAGCATTAAGTTCTATAGATAATTAAACTCTCAATTCAAAACTCATCAAGAATTAAACTTGATAGATAACTGTATGAAGTACCGTCTATTTCTGGCTTTAGTGGTGGGTGTGCTGGTATCCTTTTTAATCCTATTTAGGGTAAGTGCGACACCATCAGCACCAATCCTCTCAGCTACAGCAGCCGCAGAAACAGAAACATCCGAGGCTCCTCTACGTGAGCTGGCTCAAAAGCGCGGAATAGGCATCGGTACGTCAGTAGACATGGGGCCTTTCTGGAATGATGCCAACTATCGAAAGGTTCTGGCACGCGAGTTTAAAATTTTAGTACCCGAAAATGCATGGAAATTTGAGTTCGTACATCCAACGCGCGATCGCTACGATTTTAGCCAGGTCGAGACATTAATCAAGTTTGCCCAAGACAATAATATGGAAGTGCGCGGTCACCCTTTGGTCTGGCACTATTCATTACCTAAATGGATCAATGAAGGCAACTTCAGCCGGGACGAATTGATCAAAATTTTAGAAACCCACGTCAAGACTGTAGTCGGTCGTTATCGAGGTCAAATTCCTACTTGGGATGTCGTGAATGAAGCCATTAATCGAGATGGCTCCTTGCGTGACACGATTTGGCTGCGAAATATTGGCCCTGAATATATTGATATGGCTTTTCAGTGGGCCCATGAAGCTGACCCACAAGCCAAGTTATTTTATGGGGAGTATATGACGGAAGAAATCAATCAAAAGTCAGATGGTGTCTATACTCTAGTGTCAGGTTTGCTACAACGTGGTGTACCGATTAATGGAGTAGGTTTCCAATCCCACTTAGGATTGAGCTACTTACCAAGGCTAGACTCCCTGAGAAAGAACTTTGATCGCTTCAATCAACTGGGTTTGGAGGTTCAGTTCACTGAATTGGATATGAAAATTCAGGATGGTAAAGGAAGTTTGGAAAAGCGCTTGGCAGAACAAGCAAAGGCTTATAGAGATCTTCTCCAAGCGTGCCTACAGGCTAAAAAATGTACAGCGCTAATTACTTGGGGATTTACAGACCGCTATACTTGGATTGCCGATGTGACGGGCGAGGTAGAAGCACCCCTGATTTTTGACCCGTCTTATCATCGAAAACCAGCTTACAACGCCATCAAAGAACTTTTAAGTTCTAATGGTAACGGATAATCTGGCTTTTTTATTACTTCGTTATTTCGGAGAGTGACAGAAGATGGCGAAGTTCCACTCTTCTAATCATGGTTGAAAAGCCGCTCCAAATCGTAATTTTGATAAGGGAATTCTAGGAATTACAGTGTATTCTATCCATTCATGCAATAGCTGAGTACTTTCTTTAGAAAAATCACTGTTATCCCAACAGGCTGTCCAATTTAAAAAACTATCAAGTTCAGTTTCAGTATGCAAGGAATCTTTTTTTGGGCAAGGATACCATCCTCTTAACTTGCGGGTTTCATCGGATGCCGTTATACGTAACAGTACCACTTCACCAGGCTGCCGCTTGAACCAATGTAAGTCTTGTAGTGTGCGGATATCGCTAAGTAATAATACCTCTGCATTGGCTTGTTTCGCATTGGATATTACTTCCTTTAGACACCATTCTGGATCTTGAGCATTTCGTGCTGTGTGGTGAGCGATCATAGCAAGACGATGAGATTCTTTAAATTCACGGTCATTCTCTAAACGCATAGCATCAATACCAATTGATGCAGCATATGAACGCTTATTGATATGACCGAGTGCAGTGCGGTAAACTGAAATACCTTTGGCAATTAAGGAATCGTAAAGCAGATTAGTTATGTAATCTTTACCTGAGGCTCGTTTACCACTTACTAAAATGTATATCAATGGTTGCACATTTTTCGCACGCAAGCCATTAATAAATTCTCCTGTGGATGCAGGAGAGACTTCTACCTTTTTCTCATTGGAATCTTCCTTGGAAACATATTCATCAGCACAAGAAAAAGTTTCACACTGATGAATACCAGAACCGTGACCATCATCAGCACAGTCACATAACCATACTTCCCCGATATGGTTCCTAGTACCATACTTAATTGCTGTTTCTGGACACCAATGTAGTATGTTAGGAGCTAATGTAGATACATTATGTAGTAATAGAGAAATATCTTCTTCAAACACTTCATACAGTACATCACCTCTCATAATGTACTTCACTCCAGATTTTACTTCAGCACCATCATGTAGAACATTGTTAACGTGATCGAAGATCAAGACGCTACCTACTTCTGGTTTTACTTCATGAGTAGGTGAACTAGATGGCTTAAACTTTTTCACTTCCCCAAGAGGAATATCATGACTAGCATATCGGACAGGTTCATAGTCAGAATAGAAGCGAGTATTTCCACCCGTAAAATCATCATTCAAATAAATTTGTACAGTAAAAATACTGATAGATGGGGTGGGGTATTGCAACATTTTTGCTCCATCATAATGAGGCACAAAATGACCTTTGGAAAAGTACTTAATATATCGCCAATGATGAGTAAAGCGTTTTAATCTCCAACGTACACCATCTATCTGTACAATTTCTGGTAAGTAGCTTTTCAAACGTAACATGATAGCGTCACTCATACCCAGATCAACTGTGTGACGGCGTTCACATGCTCGCACTGACTTATCAAAAGCAGTAGGGGTACTGAAACCTAAGCTCTCGGTAGCATGAATCAAGCTTGTACTTTCAAAAGCAGACAAGAGTCCTCTTACAACACGAACTTTATTGCTACTAGGAATTACAAAGCGGAATCGTGGCTCTAAATATTTAGAGGAATTAGTTTTATCGTGACCAAGTGGTAGAAGCAAATGAGATAGACTTTCACGATGAACAGTGCATTTTGGTTTAAATGCTTTAATAGGCATATTTGATGAAGCTAGAGCGGACAACATAATATCTTTTATAGTACAAAAAAAATAATGATATGCCTTTCATGTTGTGCAAACTAAATGTGGAGCAGCGTTTACTGTAATATCTAGTGGAAAAATATTATTTTCGGCAGAGTTCCAAAACCTGAATTTAGCGTAGCAAAAAGAGTCAACAATTACATTACCAAAAGCTCAAACAGACTCTTGGTCAGCACAAAACAGCTACTCAAGATTAATTACTACTCCCCCATTTCCTTATCAAGGGCATCATTCTCAGGATTGAGGATTTATTAACCTCTAATTTTTTGCATCGGGGCATGGCATTGCGAGGCCCTGACTTACAACTTGCAAATTTTGCAACTTAATTAATCCACGTTTCTCAGTAATTTATTAGGTTAGGGTTACGGCTTTTCCGGAGATGGTGAAGGTTTTGTACTTGGAGTCACTGATGAGGGCTTAGAGTTCTCAGAAGAAGGTGAGGGCTTCGGACTTGGAGTCGCCGATGAGGGTTTCGGTTTCTCAAGAGAGGGTGAGGGCTTCGGACTTGGAGTCGCCGATGAGGGTTTCGGTTTCTCAGGAGAGGGTGAGGGCTTCGGCTTTTCCGGAGAAGGTGAAGGCTTCGGAGTGGCAGAAGTTGGTGAGGACTTTGTACTCTTAGGCGTCGCTGAAGGTTTAGGAGTTTCAGCCGTCGGTGAGGGATTAGAATTCGTAGGCGTTGGTGAAGGAGTAGGACTTTTAGGTCTTTCCGCTTGGCTTTGCCATTCCGAAACCGGGCGATTTACGGCATAGTCAAAGTCTATCGGTACTAATAGTACTTTCAATTGCCCTGGTGTCTGCTGCGGCGAGTCTGCCTGCGCATAAAGGAAACTGCGATTAAAGTCGGGCTTACCTAAGACTAACCGATGATTTTCCTTATTTTTGAGTTGTACTTTTACAGTTGCTAAAGGTTGATTTAATCCATACTCCTGACGCTGGTTACCAGGGATAAAAAAAGAGCGATCGCTTTTTCCTTCCACTAGCAAGTCCAAGAGAAATGCTACAGCCGCATCACTTGCAGGAGCTTCTTTGGGCTGCTTCATCTGCCAATTGGTTGTTCTCCCTTTCCCACTGACCCGCTCAAATTCTAACGTTTCTGTATTCGTGTAAATTGTTAGAGATTCAATCTGGTCTTCTTTAAAGGCAAAGATTGGCTCCTTTGTGGTCTTAGTCACTTCCTGGTTTTGGGCACGCTGAATTTCAGAAAAATAAACACCACCACCTAGTAATGTTGCTGTGATTAATAAAACCAGAGTTGTCCGCTGTAGCTTCATACTCAAGGGGTTGAAGGTTGAAAGTTTTAAGGTTGAATGTTGAAGGTTGTTCGCGTAGCGTTCCCCGTTCGCCATAGGCGTTCCCGAAGGGTAGGGGTAGATTTTTAGGTTGGAAGTTTATAACTCTCAGCTGTCAAGTTGGGCTAGGTTCTCGTACCAATTCCGACGCTGCACGAACAACCTGCCAACTTTCAACTTCTAACTTTCAATCTTAACGGCGTCGCCACCACATCACTCCAGCTGTCATCAATCCCAATAAGGGCATAATCAATAGCCCTGTCCAACCTAGTATCCCAGCTTGCATGGATGTTAGATTAGTGCGACGGTTTTTCTGTTCTTTGGGACGGATGGAAAGGGTTTGATCGTCCCGCTTACTTAACCAACTGACGGAGTTGAGGAAGACATCTCCATTTAGTTGCTGCTCAAACCAACCATTTGTACTGAAGCTAGAGTTTCCGATAACTACCAGTCGTGACTCCGATGTCCTCTTATCAGTCTGCCCCTCATTTGCCAATAAAGGGGATGCTTGTCCGATGGGAGAGGATGAAGGGGAGGGTGATGTCCCTGGAGTTACTGTTACCTGTGGTGTGGGTGTAGGTGAGGCTTTAGCTTGCCCCGTAGGAGAGGGTGACGCCCCAGGACTTGCGGTTGCTTGAGCTGTTGGTGTGGGTGAGGCTTTGCCTTGCCCCGTAGGAGAGGGTGAAGGGGAGGGTAACTTCCCAGGACTTGCCGTTGCCTGTGGTATTGACGCGGGTAACGCTGACGAGGGTATAGCTTTGCGGCTCAAGGCAACAGCTAGGGTTAAGGGGCCTGGGCGATCGCTTTTTGGATCGAATTGTAGGGGTTGCTTCTCAGGGGTACTCTCTGCCCAACTTTGTTCGTTGGTACGCAGCAGGGGAGTTTCCGTCACACCTTGTTTAGGAATAACCTCAATGGGTTGAGCAACTGGATAGAGAGAATAGTTATTGCCAAAATCTTTGGTAATGGGATGGTTGCCGTAGGTTGTGACCAACGGTGTGGCGGGGCCTAATCCTGCTACACGCCCTTGCCCCGAAGCGTCTATGACAATCTGACGATCTAGCTTGACACCCCAGTCTGCGAGTAAGCTATCCATTGCAGCATTGATTTCCGGGTCGAGCATCAACAGTAGGCTGCCACCCGTTAAGAGATAATTGTTCAGCGCTAGTACTTCTGGCTCAAACAGCGCCCGCTTAGGACCCGCAACAACGACCAAAGAAGCATCCTTGGGAACTTCTGATCGCTCAGCTAAGTTGAGAGGTAGGGGAGTAAAGCTTTTATCTTTTAAGGCACTCAGTGCTTGAGAGAGTCCACCTTCTATCTCATCTAGGGGGCGTTCTCCATGACCTTGGAGGAAGTAGACTTTATCGATGCGATCGCTCGTTAATTGTTCGATACTATTGGTCAGCTTAATTTCCGATAGGCGATCAGTTTCGTTTACCGTCTGCACCAACTTTTGCTTTTGACCATACTTGAGGTGAACTTCCCCAGGTAACTTAACATTCAACTGTTGAGCCAGTCCCGGTTTTAACTGCGGGTCAACAAACTCATAGTCCAACTTCGACCCATAACGACGGTAATTCTTGAGCAATTCCAGGTCATTTGGGTTAGGATTCGGCGAAAACACCCAAACCTTCACTGGCTGCTGCAATGTTCTCACCACCCGTTGCGATAAGGGCGAGAGGGTAAACAGCTGATTTTCCGTGAAGTCTATTCGCTGTCCATAGCGAACTGCTAAAAAGTTGATCAGCCCTAAAATCACAATCATTGCCAGCGTGGCGATAATAGCATTCGTTCCGGCTTGAGTAGAACGACGTCCCCAAAAACCCGGTGAACTACCTAACAAAATCAGCCACAATACAATAATTGCTAGTCCAGCAATCAGCAACCCTGAAGATATTGGCGACCATTCGCCAGCGACCACCCTGGCGCTTAGACCCATGATGCTCAGAATTGGGCCGAGCCAAAACAGGTATTTTAAATAATTATTTTTCGGTTTTTTTTTGATAGTCTTCATAGGAGTCATTCGTTATTAGTCATTAGTCCTCATGGATGAGTAATGGGTAATGAGTAATTCTTGTGAAAGAGGTTTTGGGTGCAAGTTCCTCCTTGTCTCCCATTCTCCAGTCCCCCATAAGCTATTGACTTAAGTGCGCTGGAAGCGTAATGCATCGATATATTGAGCGGTTAGAAATATCCCTAGAATAATGTAAGTGGCAAACAAAATGAGGCTACTGGGATCGAGGATGCCTTTAACAAGGCTGTTATAGGTTTCTAGCAAGGATAAATGACCGATCACTTCACCAATGGGTCCCTTTATACTTTGGGCAACCCAACCAATCACCCAAAGGAAAATATTCAGACCAAAGGTGATAAAAGCTGCCAAAATTGTGCTGTCGGTCAGCGAGGAAATGAACATTCCCAAAGAGAGGATGGAAGCGGCTAATAAGATTAATCCGGTGTGAGCGACTAAAGGGACGGCAGGGGGGAGGGGGGGATTGGTGGATGAGAGTGCGATCGCTTCATAAACCAGCAAGGGCAGGATCATGAAGATAAAAAAGGCTAGCACGCCCAATAATTTGCCGACAGCCACTGCCCAGTTGGTAATTGGAGAGGTTGCCAATAGTTCCAATGTCCCGTATTTACGTTCCTCTGCATACAACCCCATCGAGAGAACGGGCAGCACAAACAACGTTAGGGGGCCGAGGACACCCAAGAACGCATTTAAAAATTCATACGCCACATCCAAAGGTGGTGCAGGTACCCCCATTTGGTCTCGCTGCGCGACTTGCTGAATGATGCCATCTGGACTCAGAAGAATCGCTACGAAAAAGAAGCCCGACAACAACCAAAATATGCTGGCGACTACATAAGCGAGAGGTGAACCAAAATAACCCTGTAATTCCTTGCGAACGATCGCCAAAATGTTGGCAATAACGACACCCATCTACTGCTCTCCTCCAACTGCTGCATCGGCGATCATATCAGGCTCCTCAAGCTCATCATTCAACTGTTCAACAGGTTGTTCCCGTGTTGTCAGTTCTAAAAACACATCTTCTAGTGTGACGCGAGTCCGTCGCAGTTCATGAATTCCTAATCCTGCCCCGAAGGTGACGGCAGCAATATCGCGTCCGGGTTCGGCACCGGGAGCATTGACAATACGAAGCAGGGAGCGATTTGCGGGTAGTTCGGGATTTTTAACGAGTTCGACCATACAGATTCCAGGCACAATCTGTAAGAGTTTTTGTAACTTTCGGGCATCGCCATCTACTTCTAGCTCATAACCTGCCCCTCCAGCCAACTGAGCCATCAAGTTTTCGGGAGTATTAGTTGCCACAATCCGACCTCGGTTGATAATCGCGACGCGGTTACAGGTCATACTCACCTCTGGCAGAATATGGGTCGAGAGGATAATTGTATGCTCTCCGGCGAGGCTTTTAATTAAGTTACGGACATCGATGATTTGTCGAGGGTCGAGTCCTACAGTGGGTTCATCGAGAATAATTGCCGGGGGGTCGTGTACGATCGCTTGAGCAATCCCGACACGTTGGCGGAAGCCTTTGGACAATTTGCGAATTAGGATTTTGCGCTTTTGGGTTAGGTTGCAGCGTTCCATCGTCCAGTTGACTCGTTCGGTGCGATCGCCTGCCACAACGCCTTTAATTCGTGCGACAAAGTGCAAAAATCCCTCAACCGTCATTTCCCGGTAGAGGGGGGGCGTTTCTGGCAAGTAACCAATCCGCCGTCTGATTTGCATCGAATTTTCATGCACATCGTAGCCAGCAATCCGCGCTGTACCGTTGGATGCGGGTAAATATCCGGCCAAAATTCGCATAGTTGTGGTTTTCCCAGCACCATTTGGCCCTAGGAATCCCAAAATTTCCCCAGGCTCAACCTTGAAGGTAACATCCTCAATGGCTGGGGTAGAACCGTAGATTTTGCTGAGATGCTCGACTTCAATCATAGTGCTGGTCTTTTACCATAAGGGTTTTACAATTGGGGTCACAAGGTAGGGTTTTGGGATGCTCCCCAATTTTAAAGGGTAGCCCTCAATAGTAAGGATAAGCGGCGAGCAAGAACTTAGTTTGCCTAACCACAGTTTTTGGACAAGGAAGACAAGGGAGAGAGATTGGAGACCGTTGTCCAATAATGGTCTTCAAAGACAGATATGGTATCAGTCAACCTGGGTTTCACCCATTACAGCGGTAGAAAAGTTCACTGGGCGACTTTTGTCCATATTTTTGTAAATTTGTCAAATGAGCGCTAAGCAAAAAAATAAAGTTAATCAATGGAAAGTTCATGACATCCCATACTGAAAAACCCCTTGAGGTCATCGGCAATTCACTTGATGATTTGAGATGCGATCGCACTATCGGCATTGTAGAAGCGAAACCCTTACGCGCTTCAAGAGTGATAGCGTTGGCTATCGCCCTGCAGCAAGTTAACATAAAATCTTTTGAATGACCGAACAACATGCTGATTACGACAATCCTTGGAAAGACGCACTCTCCCTTTATTTCCCAGCCTTCATCGAATTCTTCTTCCCCAAAATTGATACCAACATCGACTGGAATCGAGGCTATGAATTTCTCGATAAAGAACTGCAACAAATTACACCTGATGCCGAGATTGGGTTGAGAGAAGCCGATAAATTAGTCAAAGTTTGGCGACTTGACGGTGAAGAAACTTGGGTACTGGTTCACATCGAAATCCAAAGTCAAGTCCAGACTGTTTTCGCCGAGCGGATGTATGTTTACAATAACCGCATTTTTGACCGCTATCGACGGCAAGTTGCCAGTTTAGCCGTTTTAGCTGATGACCAACCCTCTTGGCGACCAACCCAATACAGCTATGAAATTTGGGGTTGCCAAGTTTTGTTGAAATTTCCAACCGTCAAGCTGCTTGACTACCAACTGCCTACACTAGAAGCAAGTACCAATCCCTTTGCCATTATCGTATTAGCTCATCTCACCACCCAGCAAACCAACAAAGACCCTCAAGGGCGGTATCAGGGGAGATTAAGAATTGCCAAGAGTCTCTATCAACGAGGATACAGCCGTCAAGATATTCTGGAGTTACTGCGGCTCATCGAGTGGATGATGAGGTTGCCGAAAAATTTGGAGCGTGATTTTAAGCAAGAACTGACACGTTTAGAGGAGGAAAATCAAATGCCTTATATTCTGAGTTATGAGCGCCGTGCTCTTGAAGCTGAAGCGGCTCTAAAAGCAGCTCAACAAGAGGTACAAGCGGCTCAACAAGCAGCTCAACAAGCAGCTCAACAAGCAACTCAGCAAGCAGCTCAGCAAGCTCAACAAGCTCGTCAAGAAGCCATCCTGCAAAAGAGTCGAGAAGCTGTCCTTGAAGTTCTCCGAATTCGATTTGAGAGTGTACCGAATCCTCTAGAAGAAGCCATCAATCAAATTGAGGATGAGTCAGTTTTGAAAACCTTATTTGGACAAGCGATCGCAGCCCGCTCAATAGGAGAATTCCAGGAACGTATTGACGCATTACTTCCTAAAGATGAAAGAGAAGAAGAACATCAAGAAAGCTATGTTCCTAATCTTGAGACACGCGAAATCCTCGCTCGTCTAGACGGAATCCTGCAAAAAGGTCGAGAGGATATCTTGGAAGTTCTGCGAGTGCGATTTGAAAATGTCCCGAATTCCCTAGAAGAAACCATTAATCAAATCGATGAGGATTTAGTTTTGAAAACGCTGTTGAGACAAGCAATCACGATTGGCTCATTGGAGGAATTTCAGCAGCAAATTCCTGGGTGAACGTCGGCAGATGAGAAAGAAGTCTCGCACAGCTTGGGGTTACAAACAAAAGCCTTCCCGAAGAGTAGCCTGCGTAGATAGGCTAAAATATTTTCCTCGCATTTAGCCCCGCAGGCGGACGAAAGTAAACGGTAGAGGCAAGACATACCTTGCCCGTACAGAGGATTGGTTTCAACTCAAGTGAAGAGCCTCTATAAAGTGGTGTCTGTGCGATCGCATCTCCTCCCTAGTTTTGGGGCCCCTCCTAAAGTAAGAGAAACAGTAGAGGAAGCGATCGCGCACAAATATTCACTATTCTGCCAGGCCATCTCAAGTACTCCTCTTGCCAAAGGGGTCTAGGGGGGAGCATAAAAGAATCAGCTGAAGTGGTTGATTGCCCTACGCGATCGCATTTCCTCCCTAGTTGTGATGCTCCCATTGTTTTGTTCTGGTAAAAAACAAATATGGTTCAGTCCACTCTCTACGTCAACCCCCTGACTGGCAAGGATGCCGGTACTGGTAACTCCCAGTCCCCGTTCAAAACCTTAACGCGGGCACTCGCTGCCGCGTCAACGGGAACGACGATTCAGTTATCAGCGGGAACCTATAATGCCTCTGGGGGAGAAGTATTCCCCTTAGTTGTCCCTGCTGGGGTGATGGTGCTGGGACATGAACCTAGTAAAGGGAAAGGAACCTTAATTGTTGGCAGTGGAAAATACAACAGCCCAACGTTTAATGTACAAAACATCACCCTGCGACTAGAATCGAAGGCTCAATTGCGAGGCATCACGGTCACCAATCCGGCAGAAAAGGGCACGGCAGTCTGGGTTGAATCAACAGCCCCCCTTGTTGCCAACAATACATTCACGGGCTGCGGTCGTGAGGGGGTGTTTGTCACCGGTACCGGTAAACCCTTAATTCTGGATAATATATTTATCCAAAACGCGGCTAGTGGCGTTTTTTTGGTGCGCCATGCGAAAGGGGAACTGCGACGCAATCTGTGTCAAAAAACCGGCTATGGTATTGCGATTAGCGATTCGGCGGCTCCCTTAGTCACAGACAACAACCTGGTGAGTAATAATGCGGGAATTTTCCTCTCTCGTGGGGCGCGACCCGTACTGCGCCGCAATTTGATTGAGAAAAATACTTCTGGAGGTCTGGTGGTCACGGGGGATTCTAGACCCGATTTAGGCAGCAGCCAAGACCCAGCCGGTAACATCCTGCGGGATAACGGTCAGGTCGATCTGCAAAATAGCACGTCTTTGACGTTGGTTTCAGTGGGCAACCAGCTGAATCCAGCACGGGTGCAAGGACCTGTCGCATTACGTTCGTCTCAAGTCGCAGCACCGATGACGGGACCTGCTCTATTTAGTGACTTGGGCAATCATTGGGGGGTGGCATTTATCCAGGGATTGGTGACGCGAGGGCTAATTTTGGGCTTTCCCGATGGAACATTTAAGCCAGAAGCGAGCATGACTAGGGCGGAGTATGCAGCCATTATTGCCAAGACG
>NZ_DATNPA010000522.1:0-8182 GCF_036703385.1 Allocoleopsis sp.
TGCTGTGCACTTTCCAAGGCTTCTGCCAACTTACTGGCGTCGCGTCCACCGGCTTGAGCGAAGTTGGGGCGTCCACCGCCGCCACCGCCGCAGAGTTTGGCAATGCCACCAATGAATTTACCCGCTTGCAACCCCTTGGCGTTCACTCCCTTGCTAAATGCTGCCACTAGACTGACTTTGTCAGCTTCGGGCACCGAACCCAACACTACAGCACTTTCTCCCAATTTTTGCTGCAAGCGTTCGGCGGCTGTCTTCAATCCATCGGCATCAACATCTTCGAGTTGAGCAACCAGAATTTTGAACTCGCCCACTGACTCGGCTTTGGCTAGCAATTGGTCTGATTTTGCCAAGGCAAGTTCTTGTTTGAAGGCATCAAGTTGCTTTTGAGTGGCTTTCAATTCGTTCTGTAAACCTGTGATTCGCTCTGGCAATTCTTCGGGTTTAACTTTAAAGCGATCGCTCAATTCCCGCACCACTTTATCCCGCACGTTCAGGTAATCTAGTACAGCTGGCCCTGCAACCGCTTCAATCCGCCGTACCCCCGAAGAAATACCCGTTTCCGAGACAATCTTAAATACCCCAATCTCAGCCGTGTTGCTCACATGGGTACCACCACACAGTTCCATCGAGACACCAGGGAAATCAATCACCCGTACCTCATCCCCGTACTTCTCTCCGAACATGGCGATCGCTCCTCGACGCTTCGCCTCCTCAAGGGGTAGCACTGCTACGTCAGCCGTATGAGCCTCCGCAATCCAGGTATTGACTTGTTCCTCAATTTGCTGTAACTCTTGCGCTGTTAGAGCACGAGGGCTGTTAAAGTCAAAGCGCAATCGGTCAAAGTCTACTAGAGAACCTGCCTGAGAGATGGAGGGGTCAACAATCTGTTTCAGCGCCGCTTGTAGCAAGTGCGTTGCCGTGTGGTTGGCTTGAGCACGACGGCGACAGGAACGGTCAATTTGAGCGGTTAAGGTTGCGCCTACCTCCAAGGTTCCGCGTTCGATGTGACCGAAGTGGACAAAGAAATCGGATTCTTTTTTAACGTCTTCAACCCTTACCAGGACAGTATCGCCTGACAAGTAACCGCGATCGCCAATTTGTCCCCCAGATTCTGCATAGAATGGCGTCTGATCCAGAATGACCTGCACCTTACTACCCGCTTCAGCAAACTCCACGGACTTGCCATCGAGTAACAGTGCTTCCACCTTGGCTGTTGACTGGGGTTGCTTGTAGCCTAAGAACTCGGTGACTTGGATATGTTCAGCGAGCTTATCCAGACTACCCTGTACAGTTAGGTCAATCGTTTCGTGGGCTTCGCGGGCACGTTCTCGCTGTGCTTCCATTTCCGCCTCAAAGCCAGCAATATCTACCGTTAGACATTGTTCTTCTGCGATTTCCTGGGTTAACTCCAAGGGGAAGCCATAGGTGTCATAAAGGGTAAAGGCATCTTTGCCCGAAATCTGACCCCCCTGTGTCCCCCCTTGGGTTCGGGGGAGAGAGGATAGAATCTCTGCCAGCAGCTTCTCACCTCGTTCCAAAGTTCTGAGGAATTGGGATTCTTCTCGCTGCAGTTCGGCTTTGATGGCGTCTTCTCGTATCCGAACATTCGGATAGGCTGATTCAGAAAGCGCGATCGCACTTTCTGCCACTTGAACAGTAAACTCACCTTGAATCCCAATCAACCGCCCATGACGCACGACTCGGCGGATTAAGCGGCGCAGCACATAACCCCGACCGACATTCGAGGCGGTAATGCCATCGGCAATCATATGAACCACAGACCGAACGTGGTCGCCAATGACCTTAAGAGAGACTTGGGTTTTCTCATCACTCTTGGCGTAGTCAATTCCCGCAATATCTGCTGCGGTTTTGATAATCGGGAAAATCAGGTCAGTTTCGTAGTTATTCGGCACCTTCTGGAGGATTTGCGCCATCCGTTCCAGTCCCATGCCAGTGTCGATGTTTTTGTTTTTGAGGGGTGTGAGTTTGCCATCTGCATCCCGGTTGTATTGCATGAACACCAAGTTATAAAACTCGATGAACCGACTATCATCTTCTAAATCGATGTTGTCGTCGCCTTGTTCTGGATGAAAGTCGTAATAAAGTTCCGAACAGGGGCCACAGGGGCCAGTTGGGCCAGACACCCAGAAGTTATCATCCTCTCCCATTCGCTTAATGCGTTGAGGAGGGATACCAATTTGGTCACGCCAGATGGCAAACGCTTCGTCATCTTCCTCGAATACACTAATGACGATGCGTTCTGGGGGCAAACCAAAAACTTTCGTGGACAGTTCCCATGCCCATGCGATCGCTTGCTCTTTAAAATAATCCCCAAAGCTGAAGTTGCCCAGCATCTCAAAGAAGGTCTGGTGCCGAGCTGTGCGTCCGACATTTTCAATATCATTGGTGCGGATACACTTTTGGGACGTGGTAGCGCGGGAAAATTCTGACTGGTGCTGTCCTAAGAAAATCGGCTTGAAGGGTAACATCCCCGCAATGGTGAGCAGCACCGTTGGATCTTCCGGCACTAAAGAGGCACTCGGCAGCACCTTGTGTCCCTGTTGGGCAAAGAAGTCGAGGAAAGTTTGCCGGATTTCGCTACCGCTTTTGAACTTGGGGGATTCAGGCATGGTCGTCTAGAAGGGGGCTAGAAATCAAAAAGAAAAGGTTGCAACAGGTCAGTCATCAGTTTGAGTACACCGGGGTGAAAACTCGGACTCAAGCTCATCACTTCCACAAAATCTGGCTGCTGATCAGTCAACTGGTTATCTATTTTTACATTTGTTTATGCAGTGTTGCTGCATTTCTAGTCGAGGAGTGGCTTGTGTCAAGCAGGATTGTTACTTCTTAATGCAATATTTGCCGTTCGTGAAGACTCATCAACTTTGGTAAACTCCGTGTAGCCGCTAGCGGAGGCTATGGTAGTTTAAATATATGGACATCGAACTCCAGACAAACAAACGGAGAAGAACAAACCCAATGGGCATAGATGCGATGTTCCCGATCTGTGACCCAGCCACAGCAGAAACCAGCCAATTATAGATTCAAGGGGCTAAACGCCAGGGCAACCTGAGCCAGCCAAACGAAGTGTAGAACGACACAACTATGTTGGAAAAAGTAAGGTGGAGCTGTGAAAATTGTAAACCCTAGTAATTAGCAGTTGATAGTCAATCTCAAAGTTAACTTCTTGAAAAATCAAACATTCGTACTTAGGTGGGTCTAGCGTATAATTGGCTAGACCCATTAAGTTTTAAGGCTAAGTGCTTCTCCTGGCACGAAGAATACAAGGAGCAGCAAGGGTAGTTTTTATATTTCGATGTTGAGAGAAAAATAGACGTGAGTTCTCAATAAAGCATTACAATTAGAAGTTGAATTTAGCTGAAAATACAAGAGAATCAGGGATTAATTATGGCGGTAGCAACTTATACGTTTAATGTTCCTAGTATCGTTTGTAATGGCTGTGCCAAGGCGATTACTGATGAGATTCTCACTCATGAGTCAGCCGCTAAGGTCAATGTTGATGTGACCGCCAAGACAGTTAACGTTGAAACCGAAGCGTCTGAAGAATCAATTAAACAAATGATTGTGTCTGTAGGTCATACAGTAGATTGAGCTACTCCCCCACTAGGTCATTGTTGAAACTCCACCCCTAACTACGAAGCATAGGGGTGTTCTTCTTTGTAGACTTTGCCCCACTAGGCTAACAGGAACACAGGTACTTCAACGACTTTACGTTCGATTAGATTGCCCTGTCAGTAACGGAGTAGTGTTCCCAATCACCTCTATATAGCGGTTCTCCAATGAGTGGAGTACGGTCAGACCTAACCCCCAACCCCCTTCCCTAGCTAGGGAAGGGGGCTAAATTCAAAGCCTTTCTCCTTGCAGGAGAGAGGTTTGGAGAAAGATTAGAACTGTACCGCACACAACTGAGAAACGCTATATTTCACACGTAAGTGCTAATATCATTTCTTCTCAAACCTCTTTTATTTAGAGCTACAGGTGTTTTTAGGGATGCGATCGCCTACGGAATCTGCTCTGTTCGTAGCAGTAGCGAAGCGATAGTGACTTTAGGCTTGTTGGCGTGACGCTAGCTGATCGCATCATTGATGCATCATCCACGCCTATAGAAAATACAAAGTTTAGTCGGGTGCTTATATTGATATCTTCCACAGCTAGAAGAACCAGGAAGTAGAAAATTTTACATTATTTTGTTAGAGTCAATGCCTTAGCTTGCCAGAGCTACGTACCAACATGGACGCTTCTATATTGGTGGTTGGAAATGATCAGTTTCTCACCACAATTGTTAACCAGATTGGCAAGATGATGTCTGGCAGGGTGGAGGCGTCCTCTGCTCTTAATGAGGTCATACCGCTAATTCGGAGCCAACAACCGGCTATCTTAATTTTGCAGGCAGCTCAGCTCGGCTGTTTGGAACTGTGTCATCAAATTAAACAACAGTCTCACCTAGGGTGGATTTACTGCATCTTGATAGACAACCAGCCTGATCTCACCGCTGATGGAATGTCATTCAACCAGCATTGTGAGTTGACAGCTTGTGCCGAAGCCTTGGAAAAGGGAGCAGATGCCTACTTACGGATAACTTCAGCCGTCGAGTATGAAGAAATTCGCTTGCTGAAGGCGCAAATTGAGGCAGGATTACGAGGAGTGCGATTTTATCGGGAAGTCATGCAGACGAATGACGTATTGTCCACGATGGCGTTAGCCGATCCATTGACAGAACTCAGCAATCGTCGAGCAATGGAATGGGAGTTACCCCGACAAATTCATAATGCTCGTGTCGAATCGACACCATTGAGCTTGGTTATGCTGGATGTGGACTATTTTAAATCAGTGAATGACACTTACGGGCATCAAGTGGGCGATCGCGTTCTGCAACTGCTGGCTGCTCGTCTGCGACATAACCTACGTTTTCAAGATACCCTCTTCCGCTATGGTGGGGAAGAATTTGTGATTGTTCTCAGTTATACCACCTTTCAAGATGCCCTAATCGTTACTAGACGGCTAAGGTGCTTAATTAGTGACCAACCTTTTAACATTGATGGGTCATTGGCGCTGGGAATTACAGTTAGCATGGGGCTGGCTTCTCTGATTTCCACAGATGATGCTAAAGGCGAGAGTCTAATCCGACGTGCCGATCATAATCTGTTGCGTGCCAAATCGAGTGGTCGCAATCAGGTGTTTTGTGGGGATGAGGGTTTTTAAGGGTTGAAGGTTGAAGATTGAAGGTTGAACGTTGAAGGTTGAACGTTGAACGTTGAAGGTTGAACGTTGAAGGTTGAACGTTGAAGGTTGAACGTTGAACTTCTAATCCTGACTACCTACGACTTTTTCAGCGGCAACTTCTGAGGATTGGTAATGTTGTTGAATCACCTGATAGCACTCTGCTACTGAGGCGCGTTGTTCCAGTGCTGCAACTAACGCCTCGTAAGATTCCCAATGTTCCTGAATTAGGGTTTGAGCTTGGCGAATCGCTAACCGCTCTTTCAGTTGAAACTCGCTCCCTTGACGCCCTAATAATGTCAGGGTTTCTCTCAGTTTCTGCCGATCTTCTACACCTCCTTCTGCACTGCCGTAGACTAGAGTTTCGGCGGCAATTCCTGCCATCCAGACTTTGCAGAATCGATCTAAGGTCAATTGCAGTTGTCTAACGTCAAGCACATCAGGTGAAAGGACTTCTGTATCAAAGGTGACCCCTCCTAAACCCGGTTGTCCTTGTTTGAAGGCTTCCCAGGCGGTTAGGGTGTATCCGGTGATAGGAATACCCAGGAGGTACGCGACGAGAAAGTGACCGGCTTCATGTCGGAGAATGCGATCGCGATGCTGACTTCTGGTACCTGCCAGCCAATCTATTAGTAAGGTAGCGCCTTTGCCTTGGAAGTTGAAGCTATCTAGTGTGGCCAGGCTCAAAACGCCCAACGTCGTAACAGCAGGGATGACGGGTGAGATATTAAACATGGGGCCTAACAGCGCTGACAGCGTCATGCCGAAGACGCCAATGGCAATTAAATTCAGAGCGGTTTGTTCCATTGGTTTTATCGAGTTTTTGTTAACTTTTATTAATTTTAAGGCTTAAATCTGTTTTCGCTGTTGGTTAATCATTGGATCTTGAGGTGGGTTTGACCTCTCCCCCTAACCCCCTCTCCTACGAGGAGAGCGGGGATAAGAGGAATTACTCCAGGCTCCAAGGGAACTGGAGTTTAGACTAATGTCACAGATAGCGCTTTTTTCCGAAAAACTGTCGCAAAAATACGCTACCTATAGTGTGATTTTTGATTTAGTCTAAGAGTCCAGAAGGGAAGGAGAAATGTTGCAAGGTAAAAGGACATGATGGCTGTTTAGCCGGACATGATTATGACAAGCAAGCCTTCAGAATCAAGCCTTTACGGAATGATCTAGCTTAGTGCGTGTGAGTGTCATCAGAGCTTGAACCAAGCGTTCTGGCTCAAGTGGTTTGGTTACATGTCTTTGAAAACCACTACTGATAGAGCGCTGATAATCAGCTTCCCTAGCATAGGCAGTGAGGGCGATCGCTGGAATCTGTCCCCCTTGTGCGGGAGATAGGGATCGCACTTGTTGGATCAGAGAACAGCCATCCACATGGGGCATCCCAATATCACTGACCAACACATCTGGTTGAAAAGATACCAAATTTGCCAGCACTTCCGATGCTGACGCAACTGTTAACACTTCTGCTCCATATTGAGTGAGTAATGCCGTTAATAGTTCACGAGCATCGGGCTCATCATCGACGGTAAGGACTCGAAGTCCCGTCAGGTCAAGGTTTTGTTGTGGTAAATCATCCGTTTGCGGGATTTCTGGTTCAACATTGAGCAAGGGCAACTGGACAGTAAACCACGCGCCTAGCCCTTCTCCTGGACTATCTACCGTGATGGTACCCCCATGAGACTCAACTAATTGACGGACGATCGCCAAGCCTAGACCTAAACCTCCATATTTGCGAGTAATCGAGGCATCTTCTTGCCGGAAGCTTTCAAAGATATGGGGGAGAAAGTCTGGGCTAATCCCTCTACCAGTGTCTTTGACCGTAATTTTTGCTCGATCTTCGACCTGATCTAACTGGATGTCTACTCGTCCGCCCTTGGGAGTAAACTTGATAGCGTTGGATAACAAGTTCCAGACAATCTGCTGGAGGCGAGCCGCATCACCAGATACTTGCCCAATATTGGGTAATACAGGATGAAGCGAGATAGATTTTGCGGCAGCGGCTGCATGGACGGTTTCGATCGCTGCTTCAATTGCAGAATATAGATTGACGGGAGCCATGCTCAGACTGAGTTTGCCGCGCAAAATCTTGGCAATATCGAGCAGGTCATCAATCAGTTGTGTCTGTAATTTAGCATTACGCTCAATCGTGGCGAGGGCTTGAGTCGTCTTCGTTTCGCCCAGCTTCCGCGCTTGCAACAACTTTGTCCAGCCCAAGATAGGATTGAGCGGCGATCGCAATTCGTGGGAAAGAACAGCCAAAAATTCGTCCTTGATGCGGTTAGCGCGTTCGGCTTCTGCTCTGGCTGCTTGCTCGCGTTGAAGGAGTTGTTCCTGTTCTGCCTCCGCCCGTTTTTTCTCTGTAATGTTAAGGACAGTACCAATAAAGCGGATAACAACGCCTGCTGAGTTAAAAAATGCTTTTCCCTTCGCTGCAACCCATCGTTCAATGCCATCTTCTAGTCCCACTGTGCGGTACTCAATGTTATAGTCGCCGCTACCTTTGGGGTCGAACGATTGCAGCACAACCTGGTGGGTACGATCGCGATCATCTGGATGCAACCCTGCCAGGAAAACATCCCAGGTAATTTCAGCGCTGGGTGACAACCCAAACATCGCCTTGCATTGATCGTCCCACCTCAAAACTTCTGTGAGAGGGTTGAAGTCCCATGTTCCTAGCTCGGCAGACTCAAGGGCAAGACGTAAGCGGTTCTCACTTTCGTGCAGCGCGGCTTCTATCTGTTTGCGTTCAGCTTCGCCGCTCTTGCGATCGCTAATGTCCTCAAATAAGATGGCAACTTTTCGGCTTTCTGGTGGCTCAATTCGGAAGGCAGAAACATCAAACCATCGCTTCAATGCCTCGGAATAGTTTTCATAACGAACAGGTTCGCCCGTCAGGACAACCTTGGCGTAAAGGTCGATCCAGTATTGTTCCAAT
>NZ_DATNPA010000523.1:0-8156 GCF_036703385.1 Allocoleopsis sp.
TTCGTTATCCCTCCAGTACCGTAAGCATTTATTCTGAATGAATTGACTGGTACGGATAGCCTCATCTATTGCTCTGTACTGAGCATCTTTCGCCTTGATTTTGAACTCGTAGATTATCATGGCATCGACCTAACCCCCCGACTTATTATGCTATCATACGTAGCATAATAGCGCTAGTTAAGCTTCGTGGCTTAGCCCGGAAAGTCTTGGGCAGCTATGTACCTCCGCTGCCCCGCCTTATATCCCACGCTTAAAAAGACGTGGGTTTTACGGCGTTTCTATAAACTCTGGCTAGGTTGTAGCCAAGGGGAAGGCAATCGCCTGTTTTTTGTCCTGCTACCTAACAGCGTTGTTGAGCTAGATCCCGGATGAGAGTGATCCTATTGTTGAGGTAGTCGCTTAACACGTGGATTTCTTCATGATTCAGCGCTCGGTCTTGCTTGAATTGCTTCAGCAGCCACTGTACTAAACTCGCATCATCCAGTTTTAGCAGAAGATTAGCCTGAGTTGTTTCAATGAGAGACCACAGCTGACGCAGCATTGTGGGAGTCATAGAATCTCCTTTTTAGGTAAAAACCCTTGCTGGGCAGGGGAACGGGAACAGTGGTTTGATAACACCGTGAGGTTATCAGTTCAGACACGGTTCATTTATTAAGAATTCCTTTAGAATTCTCTTTTCTTTCTTACCATAACCGATCTAGACATAACAGAGAGCAGTGCTCACAAGTTGATACAAGAGTTACCAAACACTTAACAAAGCGAAGATTATCTTGATATGGGCATGGAGAATACCGGACTCGAACCGGTGACCTCTGCGGTGCGATCGCAGCGCTCTACCAACTGAGCTAATTCCCCTTAGGGATAAAGACTTTTGATTAAATCCTCACCTAGACGCGAACATTCACCGTTTCGCATTTTAACACTTCCTGGCATCAGGCTGATGTTCACGGCGAACATAAATGTCCCGCACTCGGTCTAATTCTATGTCGTGAAGATAATCCACCGTCCAGTTGGCTTGACGCTGGAGCATGTGAAAGGGATAGGTATTCGCGACTCCCACCACCTGCATCCCAGTTCGTTTCGCCGCTGTAATGCCGGCTGGGGTATCTTCAATCGCTAGGCAGTCTGAAGCTTGGGCTTTGAGGTTGGGATATTTTAGATTGAGTCGCTCAACGGCTAAAAGATACCCATCGGGTTCGGGTTTGCTCACTTTGATATCGTCACCCCCAACAATCACCGCGAAGTGCTGGGCGATCCCGGCACGATTGAGGACTAATTCCACCTCACAACGCAGCGCCCCACTTACCACCCCCATCGGCAACTGGGCAGCGCGAATTTGGAAAATTAAATCCTCCACGCCTGGATAAATTGGCAACTTTTCGAGCATCTGGAGCTTTTGCTCATAGGCTTGGGCTTTACGGGTGATGAGTTGGGTTAAGTAGCTTTCTGTAACAAATCGTCCTCGACGCTTGAGTAACTCAGTTAGACAAATGCGATCGCTCCTTCCCAGGCAAACTTCTCGATACTCATCGGATGAGGGACGCAGATTTTCCTGTAGGAGAATTTCCTCAACCAGTTGTTGGTGAATGGCCTCGTCATTAATAATGACGCCGTTGAAATCAAATAGAACTGCCTTTAATGTCATGCCAGGTGCTAAAACGCTGGGGCGGGAGTGCCCTGTGAACCAAAATCTTGGGGTGTGTTACTCGTGAACCCCTGTGGCGGGGTTGTAGCCCGGTTGTTTGCTGGGATGGGTTTCATCCCCTGGGTAATTTGATGCACCCACCAATGATCATGTGTTTGTACCGCTTCAAAGCCGACTGCACCCATCCAAGCCTCTACACTCTGGGTCGCATAATCCTTAATATACGGCTCCTCAAACACCTCTGTAAGCCAATCCACTTGGCGCAATGTTTTCTGATTTCCGTCTAGAATCAATAGTCCTCCTCCTGGCATCAGCAACCGGAAGCCTTCCCGCAGAATGGACTTGGCGGCGGCGGGTGGTGTCTCGTGAAACAATAACGACGCCGTTACTAAGTCAAACGACGCATTAGGAAAGCCTGTCTCTTCGGCATTCCCATGACGCCACTGCATCGTTAACCCGGCTGTTTTGGCTTTGTGTTCCGCCATCACCAGCATATAGGGTGACAAGTCTAATCCAATCACCTGGGCTTGGGGAAAGGCTTGTTTCAACATCAGGGTGGTGGAACCCGTACCGCAGCCTAAGTCGAGAATCCGTCGCGGCGTTCCCTTGATACGATCAATTAAGCCTTGGCGTACCCACGTTTCATTCGGTGGCAGCACGTATTGGGTAATCGGATCGTAGGTAACCGAAGCACTGGGGTTGAGGTATCCCCCCTCGATGCCGTGGAAGTTTTGGCTACTGTAGTAGTCAGGGTAAATGACCTGAGGATTGCATAAGCGATCGCTCTCGCCTTCCCAATCAATGCTTTCATACAACTGCCGCAACTTTTCTTGATCAATCAAGCTACGGACAATCGGCGATAGGAAGCGTTCCCAAATTGTGTCCTTACGAACTGCCATAGGAGTAGATGTGGGGTTGTGTGGATTGCTTTTGACACACTTCAGGCAGAGCCGTTGAAAACCTTGCCTTGTTTACAAATTGTAATGTAGTTTCTCTCTGGGCTATTACTTTTGCCTGAAAGACCCAGAGGATAGCAAAACAACATTCTGGAATTTAGCTAGGCGTCGTGTAGCATTAATGTAGTACACCAAAAACTAATCTCAGAGCTATCCCGTATAAAGCTTTAAACAGGGATGAATTGAGCCAAACATAAGTCGTTGTACAAAACTCTTTCCCCATAAACAGCAATATTTTTAAGAGGCACAGGTTTATGCCATACGAAAAGCTAAAACTCTCCACCCAGACGCCAGTCCTTTCTTGGGCGAATCATGCTCTCGGCTCAGAGGAAACCAAGATGGCAAAAAATGTGGCTTCTCTGCCCTTTGTTTTCAAGCATGTGGCATTAATGCCAGACGTTCACTTGGGCAAGGGAGCCTTAGTGGGTTCTGTCGTTGCGACAAGAGAAGCTCTCATGCCTGCTGCTGTCGGTGTGGATATTGGTTGCGGGATGTGTGCAGTTAAAACAACCTTTGTGGCTAACCAACTGGAGGGTAAACTCAAGAAAATTCGCCTAGATATTGAAGCCGCTATTCCGGTTGGCTTTAACGAGAACAAAGACATTGAAAAATCTGTAACGAACTGGCAGCATTGGGCTGATTTCAAACAACTGCATCGAGGAGTGCAAGATTTAAAAGGGAAAGCGATGAGACAAATGGGTTCCCTCGGTGGCGGCAATCACTTCATTGAAGTTTGCATCGATACCGAAAACCAAGTTTGGCTCATGCTGCACTCCGGTTCGCGCAACATTGGCAATGTGCTGGCACAGTGCCACATCAGCACGGCAAAAGAGCTCGCCAAAATGACAAAAACAGCTCTCCCTGACCCAGATTTAGCCTACTTTGTTGCCGGAACGCCAGAGTTTCGGGCTTACTGGCGGGACTTGCAGTGGGCGCAAAATTATGCACGCGTCAACCGCGATGTGATGATGGCTCGCTTCAAGCGGATTGTTGAGAAACATCTCGCTGGCGGCAAACCCACCAAGCCTCTGTTGGAGGTGAACTGCCATCACAACTACGCTGAGAAGGAAGTGCATTTTGGTGAAGACGTGTACGTCACACGCAAAGGTGCAGTCCGGGCGCAAGAGGAAGATTACGGCATCATCCCTGGTTCGATGGGAGCAAAGTCTTTCATTGTTAAGGGTAAAGGTAATCATGACAGCTATTGCTCTTGTTCCCACGGTGCAGGGCGTCAGATGTCGCGCAGCAAGGCGAAGAAGCACTTCTCGTTGGACGATTTGATTGAGCAAACCCAAGGGATTGAGTGTCGCAAAGATGAGGGTGTTTTGGATGAAATTCCAGGTGCTTACAAGTCTATCGACGAGGTTATGAATAATCAGTCTGATCTCGTGGAAGTCGTGGCAACACTCAATCAGGTGGTCTGTGTGAAAGGTTGACAGGGATTTCTTTACTTTCGTCCCACAGTTAGAGCAATTTTGACTTGTATTGTGGGGAGGCACGGCAATCGTAACCTTCCCATATTTAAATCCAAAATACTCTAACCACTGTCGAAATGTTGACCAGCCAGCATCACTGACTGCACTAGTGTTAATTTTGCCTGTAACCCTGTATACAACCAAACACTAGAATTTCCTATCGTGCAGACAAAATTATCCCTGATTTTGGCAAGTTTGATTAACAAAAATTGGAAATTGCTTAAGCTAAATCTCTCGATTGGTCAGTGCATCAAAAGCAGGAATCTTCTATTGTTCACCTCGATAGGTGATGTTGGAGGTTGAGACATGGTAAACGTTGATGTGTTTGCTAAGCGGCTACAGGTGATAAACTGGCGCTTAGCTGAGCTGTACGAAGGCGCGAATGCCTCGGTAGCTCAGCAACCAGAGTTCTTACTGCCAACAGCCTTCAAGGAACTCGGTACCGCCTCGGAAGAGTTGCAAGTCGCTGTCGAAGAGCTGTACCAGCAATCTGAGGAAATAGCTGTTACCCGATTGCAGGCGGAAGTAGAACGCAAGCGCTACCAAGAGCTATTCGATTTGATGCCGAATGCTTACCTGGTAACTGACGCACAAGGGAAAATTCAAGAAGCTAACCGTGCCGCTGGTAGATTACTGAATCTTGAGCCGTCCTACTTGAGGGACAAGCTGCTAATCAACTTTATCCCCCTACAAGAGCGTTCGGCGTTTCGCTTCAAATTCAACCAATTGCACCAGCGTAACTTTGTGCACAACTGGACAGCACGCCTACAACCCCGTAACGGTGATTGCGTTGAAGCAGATGTGACTGTAGATGCTGTCTATGACGATGACAACAGGCCAATCTACTTGCGTTGGATAGTGCGTGAACTCCCCAAGTACCAGCAACCTCAAAAGGCGCTCTCCACAAACAACGACGCTCTTTTCCAGGATCGACCGTTGCATAGTTATTCCAAAGGAGAAATTATCCCCCTCACACCGACTTGCGTTTGGCTCGTTACTCAAGGGGTAGTGAAGCTAAATACGATGAGTGAAACCGGTGATGAGATACTGATGGGGTTGGTAGGGCCATCTATACCTTTTGGTTCGATGATGACTTCCCTTCCCACCTATCAAGCCACAGCTCTCTCGGAAACGGTCAAGTTAGCTTGCCTTTCCGTAGCAGAGATTAGCGCTTGCCCTCGTCTTTCCCAAACTCTTTTAACTCAAATCAGTCAGCGGCTACGTCAGACAGAAATGCTGTTAGCCATTTCTGGGAAGCGACAAGTGAAAGAACGCTTGCATCATTTGTTGCAGTTGTTGAAGGAGCAAATCGGCGTGCCTGAGGTTCAAGGCACTCGTTTAAGTGTTCGTCTCACTCATCAGGATTTTGCCGATGCTTGCTGTACTACTAGAGTGACCATTACCCGATTGCTCGGTCAGTTACAAAAACAAGGGAAGATTATGTTTGACGCGAAGCATCATCTGATTGTGAGAGATTAGTAGGAAATTATAAACTACCTACCCCTAAGTCCTGTCATCGCAAATCCCTATCTATCGTAAAAGGTAGAGGGCAGAAGGTTTATTACTGCTACGTGGTCGCTTCAGCCGTTATATCTGTCCTAACCTTGATATAGCAAAAGGTATATAACAAAAGGCAGAAGGCTCCAGGACAGAAGGCTTTTATGTTTATTACTGCTAGGTGGTCGTTTGGGCTGTTAACTCTGTCCTAAGCTGAATGGCACTGACTTAAGCGAAAAGTGATCGTTTCTTGGAAAAACCAAGATTGGGGGGGTTCCCCCCAAACCCCCCACTGGGGGACGGAGTGCCTACCTAGAGACCCCCTGCACAAGGGTTGGTTGGTGAGGTAGGAGATTTCTTAAATCAGTGACATTCGTCCTAAGCTTTATGGCGACAGCTATACAAACAGCTAACAGCTATATCACTTACTATCTTGTAGTTTGGAGTAAGAAATCTGGGTCTTGGTGTAGGCGCTGAACCCGCTCACTACAACATGCCTATTCAGCGTAAGCAACTGGATATCACATTAGTCTTGACGTAACGTTTTGAAACTAATGTTGCGTGTTTACGTCTTCATCTATACACATATAGTTAATAGATGGGTATCCTGAGATATAGGGTCAATTTTTATAAGACAGCCCTCTCGATAGAGCTACAAAAAAATAATCTTTAGCTACAACTATAAGCAAGATTCTTTCTGGGGTTCAGCATTTCACAGAAAAAATGAATTTTTATTACTCTTAGTTACAGGTATCTAACATGTGTTTAGCCTGAATGAAAAACGCTAGATTCAAGCGTTAAAGGTGGAGTTGGGCATCAATCGTACTTTTATATTAAGAAGTATTAGCTTCGTCCTAGTCATACTGATTTGCTATCTAATGGCCTGGAAGATAAAAAGTATGGCAGAACAATGTTTCCCACTCACTAAGAGAGAAATCGAAACCGTATCAGTAGGCGATAATCCCCAAGGGCGCATCGCCAATGACTCAGAAATCACAAAAAGCACAGGAGCATTCAGATTTATGAACTCAACTTCTATGACGGTACCCAGGTTTAATAGAAATCAAATCGTGCGTTTTAGTGGCGGTATAGGCACAATCAAAAGCTACCGACCTAATTCAAATCAGAGCTGGATTTATGCCATTGAAATGGAGATGGGGCCAGAACCTGATTTCGGTAGAGTGGGTTTTGAGACGACCATCCTCCTGCATGAAGCTGAAATTCAAGCATAGGGATGGAGACTTGATATTTCCTTTGCCCGATCGCCTTTTAATTTTATTTCTGCCCGATTTGCCGTTGATAGCGGGGGCGTGCGGGTGTGCCCCAACATACTTGTTGGGCTGGGATATTGTTGAAAACACTGCTACGCGCCCCAATCACCGCATTGGCCCCAATTTGAACGCCTGGGGCAATGAAGCAATCCGTGGCAATCCAGACGCCGTTACCGATCGCAATGGGTGCGGTGATTAGGCCAAATCCTGAGTCTTGGATGTCGTGGCTACCGGTACAGAGGTAGCATTTTTGCGAAATCACGCTGTGACAGCCAATGCGAATGCGATCGAGACTGTAAAAAACCACATCATCCCCAATCCAACTGTAGTCGCCAATTTCCACTTTCCAGGGATAGGTAAAACGGGCAGTGGGTCGGAGAATCACACCAGTGCCAATTTTAGCCCCAAATAGCTGGAGTAGCCCATTGCGGAAGCCGTTGAAGGTATGGGGACTTAAGGGAAATGCGATCGCTTGCACCAACCACCAAAGTAAAACGAACCATCCAGGACGCCCGCGATCAAACTTGGATGAGTCATATTGACGTAAATCAATCAAGGGTGGTTGATCTAAAACGGGTTGTTCAGCGGAGTCTACCTGATTAGCCGAAATTTCAGGCTTCTGGGACAACTCAGTGGGTGGGGTTGTATCCATTTATAGTTCAAAATGCAAGAAGAGAAGAATAGTCCTTGCCCGATATGGGGACGTTAAATAACAAAGGGTTCAAGGTGGTTATGACGCCACTGTCGCCCCAATCGTTCGGCAATCAAGGGGCGGACAACGAACTTGGGGGGGCAACCGGCTTTGACATCAACTCGGATAAACGAATAGGGTCGCCCCTTCTTTGAGCCATGACCATGCCGACCGACAAAAAGGCGGGATTTTGCAACTTGACGAATGCGATCGCCTTGATTATCCCTAAAGCGCTCACTTAAATCCGAACCCTCCGCCCGTTGGCGACGCAGACTGTAACCGCTCCCCCCGCAGACAATCCAGTTAATGTGAGAGTCCGCGTGTCCGGTGTCACCTGTGTAGAGATGTTCCAAGCAATGGGCATGACCCGAAAGCACCAAATCCACGATGGGACGCCCCTGTGGCAGTTCCCCAACCGCTTCAGCGACCGCATCCAGAACACGGCGCAGATTGTAACGAACTTCCATCGTTTGTCCTTGGTCCCACTTGGTAACTTCGGTGACGTAGGGAGGATGGTGGAAATAAAGGACACGTCCCCGCACATCTTGAGTATTCCAAGATTCAATCAGCCTTTCCTTGAGCCATTCGAGTTGTTCAAAGTCGGTAACAATATTTTTGTCG
>NZ_DATNPA010000524.1:0-7890 GCF_036703385.1 Allocoleopsis sp.
GATCGCATTGCTCTCAAAACCCTTATGTTCAAGCTGAAGCTGTGTACCCCCCTCCATCGGTACCAGTCTCCACGTCACAATTGTTGGCTTCCCCATCAACCCACCCCGCCAAGTATAGGAGAGACTCCTGGGTTCATCGAGTTCGATAATCTCACAGTGGATGGCTTCATTCACTCCTTGGTGCGGCTGAGGCTGGAACCGGAATTTATGTCCGACTCGTGGCTCAAAGTCATTCTCCATCAACCATTGTGCCAACACACATCGGTTTGTAATCGCCTGCCAAACCCTTTCGGGAGAGTAGGGGTAAAAGACATCTAGCTTTAAGTCTCGGAGCATGGATTTTCCTCCAAATACTTGCCAAGGGCATCGAGTTTCTCTTGCCAGAACTGCTCATAAGGATTCACCCAGTCAGATACTTCCTTGAGAGGTTCTGGATTCAGCCGATAGAGGCGCTGCCGTCCTAGTTTGCGCTGGGTGACTAAACCGGCATCGCAAAGAATATGCAAGTGCTGGGAAATGGCTGGCATTGACATCTCAAAGGGTTCAGCAAGCTGCTTCACCGATTGTTCGCCGTCGCGTAGCCGATCCAGGAGAGCGCGTCGGGTTGGATCTGCGATCGCCTGAAAAATATCAGCACTAGCGGCAGGTCTACTCATAGAGAGAAACTCAATACTTAAGCAAATGCTTAACTGTCATTAGGATACATAAGCATTTGCTTAAATGTCAATCGATTGTGCGGTTTCAACACCGAAGCGCTGATAGTGGTAGGGCATTTTTACCTCTGGAGGGGCGAAGCATTCGGACGAAAAACCTAGGGTTTGAGCGATAAATTGTCTTCCGAATGCTTCGCCCCTACTCGTAATTTTGGTTCCTGGATTGATCGCCTAGCAATGGAACCTTGAAACTCCTCCTAATCAGCTGTCGCCACATGGTTAGGCAGACAGCCGTTAACCTGCAACCTTTTATAACCTTCAACCTTCAACTAACCGACGAGACAACCTGAATGCCCCGATTTGAGAACCGTGTCACCCAGAAATCCACATTGGGATTGGCAATCATTCCCCTGACTTTTTGCTGAACCTGCTGCGCGTGAGCCTCTGATTCGCACAGAGCAAATACAGTTGGCCCCGAGCCAGACATCATGGTTCCTAAAGCACCGCTACTTTGAAACGCTTCCCTCAGTTGTGCCACTTGGGGAGTAGTGGGCAGTACCACTTTTTCCAAATCATTGTGCAGCAACCGACCAATTTGTGAGCCATCTTTGTGGCGAATTGCGTTAACCATCGGCCCCGAATGAACTCGATGTGCACGAGATTCCAAACTCTGTGTATCGCGCACATAAGTATGACCAAACTCAGAGCGATAAGCCTTATAAGCCCACGGGGTTGAAATCATCAGGTTACGGTCTTTCGCTAAGACAACATAAAGAGAATCCAGAGCGGATAGAGCATTAAGTTGCTCACCACGACCGGTCGCCAGCGCTGTACCACCCGCCAAACAAAACGGAACATCTGAGCCAAGCTGTGCGGCTAAGTCTTGTAATTCCGGCTGGGTGAGTCCCAACTGCCACATCATATCGACTGCCACTAAAACAGCAGCAGCATTAGCCGAACCTCCCGCCAGTCCAGCCGCTACAGGAATATGCTTTTTGATGGTAATTTCCACGCCACCGAACTTGGCAAAAACATCAGGAAATTCCTTCGCCATCAATTCTACGGCTCGGTAGGCGAGGTTGCTTGAGTCACTCGGCACTTGGGGATGGTCGCAATGGATGAGGATGGTATCGGTACCGATCGCACGGACTTCAATTTCGTCGGCTAACTCGATGCTCTGAAGAATCATCGCCAACTCGTGATATCCATCGGGGCGATCGCCTAGAATTTCCAAATACAGATTGATTTTGGCTGGGGCAATTAGGGAGTAGGAGCGCATTACTCGATTTGGGATGCAAGGATTTTGGATTTTAGCTTGGGTCTGACATTCCCGGTCTAAAATCAATTAACAAGTTACTCAAAGCCACCCAATGTTGCACGCTCAGGTCTTCTGCGCGAGATTGGGGGTTAACATCTAATTGTTCCAGCAACTGGGTAAGGCGATCGCATTCCACCACCGATTTCAAATTATTTCGCAACATTTTCCGCTTGCTAGAAAAGCCCAGTTTCAGCAATGTCTCTAACCATTTGGGGTCAGTGGCTGGGGGTTCCAACCGGCGCGGACGCAACCGCACTACCGCAGAATCCACTTTGGGGGGAGGGGAGAAGGCTTTTGCGGGCACCTCACAGATGAATTCACACTCGGCTAAATACTGCACCCGCACGGATAAAGCACCGAATGCTCTCGAACTGGGCTTCGCATACAATCGTTCCGCAACCTCTTTTTGCACCAAGAGGACGATTAAATCAAAGGGATCAGCCGCTGGATGAGAAATGGTACCCAGTAGCTTCTCTAAAATGGGGCCAGTAATGTTGTAGGGAATATTGGCAACAACTTTCTTGGGGTTCGAGAAGGCGGGAAACGAGGCTAGCTGCGCGTCTAAGTCGAGGGTGAGGAAGTCGCCTTGCAGCAGCAAGAAATTCTCGAACGACCTCAACTTTTGTACTAATAGCTTGCACAAGTCGCGGTCAATCTCCACGGCTACCACAGATTGAGCTTCCGGCAATAAGCGACGGGTGAGAATGCCAGTGCCGGGGCCAATTTCTAGGATGCGATCTGCTGTAAGCAGCAGCGCTTCCCTATCGCCTTTGGCGCTGCCCTTTGGGCGATCGCTCTTTTGCAATTGAGCGGCTGCAACAATTTGGTTGAGCGCCTCTTCACTGCGTAACCAATGTTGAGCAAATTGTTTACGGGCTTTTGGAGTCATTTGCTAATTGTACGAGGAGCCGAGAGCGTTTGCACTTTGACTGGGATAACACAGCGCTCAGCGGTGCGTGTAGCCTGTTCGCGCATGAACTCTGGTTCATGGCAGCAGTAAACCTCCGGAGAAGGGAAGCACCTCGATTCATCGATAGTGGGAGCCTCACACTCAGGGACGTTTTTTGTTCACTGGTCACTGAAAGGGTGAAAGACTTTCTGGCGATAACGTTAAAAATTGAATCAAAGCCCATCACTTTCAGCAAACAAGAGGTATCTATAAAGTGAAAGGCTCTGCTGGAGGTAATAGTAATGGTGGGAGTATTGTTGATTCTAGTTTGTTGTCTCATCGTAGGATTGACGATTCTATTTGAAGCTGTGTTTTACCAAGAAGAACAGCAATCTTATGTTGAAGAATAGTAGTCATCCCTGAAAATCGTCGCTGCTTCTGCTTTTTTGCTATAAAAAACCCCACTGGGGTCAAGCCTGTGGGGTTGCTCTCTGATGAAATCTCTCATCATCATAAGTTTCTCAAAAGCATCAGGCTTCCCCTAATCGGCTCACCCAACCGGGTGATAGGGCGATACGCGGTATGGATTAAATTTTAGGAATTGGGTGGGTTTACGGTTTAGATTGATTGACCTGTATATTTTGCTCCAGTCCTGTACCGCCATCACCTGGCATTCTCATAACTAGCCTCAACGAGTAATAAGCTCCTACCAACAAAAAAAGCACGATGATTGCTCCCCAATAAATCCAGCCGATTAAGCTGGGTTTTGGATTTAATGATATTTGGTTAAGGGTCTGTCTGTTTGAAGAGTTCCACTTAACTGTATGGTGATGTTTTTGATGAGACATTTCTGTTGCTATGTGCCTCATTTCTTCATGGCTTAGTCCCATTAAAGCTGAATCCTCCCATGTTCTGAAAAATACTGATTGTTTCTCCGTGGAAAGTTTTCCAGCGAAAATGTCCCTTACCTTTAGCTTCACTTTATTACGCGCAATTTCGGATGACTTGTTCCATGCTTATCCTTATTCCAGATCGCATTCCAACTTTTGGGTCATCCGCTAAAAGGGCAGGGAGTATCCTATTTTTGCAAATATATTTTTTTCTCAGTACTATCCCCCTTCCCTTTTCTTCCTTATCTCTGTTGTCCTTTCTCAAAAGAATTGGTGCAACTTTCGGATACACCTAACGGGTATTTCCTTTTAGGCGCTCGTCCCCACTTATTGAATTTGCTCAACCGTTGTCGAACACTACAGATTGAACTATCTCGACCTAAAATACGATAGCTCTGTTGCGATCAGGTTCTTGGCAAGTTAGAAATTATTCGTTTCTGATTTTGGTCCTACACTCCCTGGCTGGTTCAGGAACAGGTTACCCGCCGCCTCGTTTTGATAAATGCACTCGATTTCAGGTTTGCTATTCAGGTCGCCGGTGAAGCCAAAAGTATTCATCCGTCGTTTGCAGTCACGCACTTGATCTGAAGTTACCAAGTTCTTCTGCTCCAGGATTGACCAGTTATTCTGACGTAGTACACACCCAGGCCGCATGGTTGGCTGGGTCACAAAGACATTAAAGGGATTGAGTGTTACAAACACACGCATATCCGTAACGATCGAGCTGGCACCATATTGAACACAGAGTTCAGCGTTTGGTACACTGCGGTCAATTACTTCACGGGATGCCACATTTTCAGGGTTAAACGTCGCTGTGGAGCTAAAAGCAATGCCAACCCCAACTCCCAGGATAAAAATAGCCGCAAAAGCAAAAAGGACTAGGGGCGTGAATATGGAACTCGCAGGCTTAGAACTGGAGAAGGTATCCCTATCTCTAGGGGGAGTGAACTTGGATTTACGTTTCATCGTTGCTTAGTCAACGTTAAGAGCATGGGGAGGAGTAGTTGCAACTGCTCTCCTTCTCTCAGTATGCCCATATATGCTGCCACTTGACAGATTGTCGGTTACAGTCTCAATCGTAATTTTACGCCTAGACCTAAATTGAGGGGCTGCCTCGGTGTGAACGAATTCGGTGGCTTTATAGAGGTTATTTGGCGATTAAGGAAAGATTGCTTTAATACGAAAATTTTTCATAAGTATGGGATCATTTTACAATCGAGAGTTCACCACACCAACCAGTCAAGCAGTAAGCATAACCATGACTAGTCGCCCTATTATCCTTGGAATTGTCGGTGATAGCGCCGCCGGAAAAACAACGCTGACGAGGGGAATTGCTCAAGTACTAGGCGTAGATGATGTCACGGTTATTTGTACCGACGATTACCACCGTTATGATCGCAAGCAACGAGCTGAAATGGGAATTTCAGCACTGCACCCCGACTGCAACTACCTCGATATTATGGAGCAACACCTGAGTCTGCTCCGCCAGGGACAGCCCATCCTCAAGCCAATTTACAACCACAACACTGGCGTGTTTGATCCGCCGGAATACATCAATCCGAGCAAGTTTGTGATTGTTGAGGGATTGCTTGGCTACTCTACCCGTGGTTCGCGGGATTGCTTCGATGTCAAAGTCTATTTGGCACCACCGGAATCTCTGCGAACCCATTGGAAAATCAAGCGCGATACCCGTAAGCGGGGGTATACCGAAGAACAGGTTCTCGAACAGCTCAGAAAGCGCGAATCAGACTCAGAAGAATTTATCCGTCCCCAGCGCAAGTGGTCAGACATTGTCGTCAGTTTTTACCCACCGGACGATGATACATCAGAACAGAGCGATTTACTGCTGAATGTGCATTTGGTACTCAGACCGACCATCCCGCACCCTGATTTTACTGGAATTCTCAATCCCAGCAAATCCCTTCTCAGCTCCGCCATTCGCTTAGAACTCGATCGCGATATGGGTAAGCCGGTCGATGTTCTCGAAGTTGATGGTCATGCGACTGACGAACAGGTAAGGCAACTAGAGCGGTTGCTGTGTAATGAAATTCCCTACCTAGGGAAATTCTGTAGTCTGGAAGGCAATCAAGATGTTGGAAAGGTCACGGGGACAACTGGAGAAACGCTCCAGAGTTACCCTCTGGCTCTAACGCAGCTGCTCATTACCTATCACATGCTCAAAGCGGCTGATATTTATCAATCCAACGAGGCAACTCTAAGGGTCTAATGCCTTGGCTCGAAGTACCGTCTTGGTGATAAGAGCCGCTGATTACAGCCTCCAATGTTAAGCACTCTCGTTTTTTTTGTTCCGATGTAAGCTTCGAGACTCAAAAAGGGATTACTAAAAATAATACCCTTGAGTCTTCTTAAGCCTGCATCTATGACGTATAGCCTCAGAATTGCCGATATTCCTACAAGTGAGCGCCCTCGTGAGCGATTAATGGCTCAAGGAGCCAAAAACCTGACAACAGCGGAACTCATAGCGATTTTGTTAGGTACAGGTCAAGGCAAAGGGAAGCTTTCTGCGATCGGTTTGGGACAACATATCTTGCAGCAGTTAGGCGAAAGTCAGCGCGATCCGATGGAGGTGTTGCGGGACATCCACCCTCAGCAGTTGATGAATTTTCATGGCGTGGGGCCGGCCAAAGCGACAACAATTCTAGCTGCTGTTGAGTTGGGGAAACGGGCATTTCAGTCTCGACCCTCAGAACGTACAGTGATTGATAGCCCCACAGCAGCAGCGGCTGCCCTCAGTCATGATTTGATGTGGCAAACTCAAGAGCGATTTGCGGTGTTGCTGTTGGATGCGAAGAATCAGTTGCTGGGGACTAAGGTGATTACGATTGGTACGGCAACTGAGACGTTGGCAAATCCCCGCGATATTTTCCGAGAGGTGCTGCGACAGGGAGCCACGCGGATGATTATTGCTCACAATCATCCTACTGGAAGTGTGGAACCCAGTTCGGACGATATTACTTTGACCACACAGCTTTTGCAGGCAGGGCAATTACTCTGCATTCCCATATTGGATCATGTGATTTTGGGGGATGGGAATCATCTGAGTTTGCGTATCACCACTTCGCTATGGAAAGAATATCCGCAGGGAGATTAACAACGTTTATTCGCTGTCATACTTGCTGATTGGAGTTCAGTTAGAGCTGCTTTCTCAGGATATACCGGATGGAAATTCGGTAGAATCCGCCCTTTTCAAAAGGGCGGATTGTAAAATTGCTCGATAGCTGGTGGTTTCACAAATCAGAGGTGTTGTTGGCTGGGTTTAGGCAGTTTATCAGCTACAGATCAAGCATCCGCCTATCAAGAGGAAGGGCAGACCAAGAAATAGCCCAAGCCCCGGAATTAGAAGGGTAGGAATGCTACCGACTAATATAAATACCAATCCTGCAAGAACGCGCAGCGGCTTAGTCAAACACCAAATCAGTTTTAGCATGGTATCACCAGTAGAAAAAAATACTGAGATGCTTGGACATCACTAGCATCTTAGATTTTCCTTGAGGTGTGGCTCATCTTTCCATTTAGGTAAATCCACCAGTTAAAGTCAAGCAAACGCCAGCGATCGCCCATGACAAAAGTCACACTTAAATTCATGACTTTCTCCTCATGTGGCTCATGGGTGTGAATTCTTATGATGAAGACATCAAATTCCAAAGTTCACATAGACCACAGTTCCTCACACACCAAACGCCATCGGGTGCCAGCCAAAGCACCCGTTTTTGCTGTCAGAAGTCTGCGATCGCTGCTGTAGCCAGAAAATACTCCCAGGAGAATGCGCTGCACGATCTCAATGACAAACACCGTTCCACCGTGCTACATTAGTTACTCGCGGGCGATTAGCACAGGGGTAGCGCACTTCCTTCACACGGAAGGGGTCACTGGTTCAAATCCAGTATCGCCCATTCAATAAAGATAAGTATATTGGCTACCAACTGTGATTTAAAGTTTGACTTTGCCGCAGCGGCAAAGTCAGGCTTGAAAAATACTCCGGCAAAGTCAGGCTTGAAAACCTAAACTGAAATTTAACTCAAGCGATCTAGCAAATGCTAGCTGTCACATTCCGTCTTTAAACGGAAGTTCCCCCGCGTCGCGGGGAACTTCCGTCTGAAACCATTACCAGACAAGACT